>MNYV01000036.1 GCA_001873285.1 Nitrospirae bacterium CG2_30_53_67 | reverse complement strand
GAATATATTCTTGTGTTCTCAAAAGAGTCTTTCTCAAGGAAACGGGGAAAGAAAGAAAATACCATATCCAGAGAAGATTTTCTTGAATGGACAAAAAGCGTTTGGAACTTTCCGGCGGTCTCGGCCCGCAGTATCGGGCACCCGGCGCCCTTTCCGGAAGAACTGCCCCACCGTCTGATTCAGCTATATTCCTTCAAGGGAGACGTGGTCCTGGACCCGTTTTGCGGCAGCGGAACCGCCTGCCTTGCGGCCTTGAAGGATGCAAGGCATTATATAGGGTATGACATCGAACCCGAGTATGTGGCACTTTCCAATCAAAGAATAAAAATACATTCAAGTCAAAATAAATTGTTTTGATAAAATCAAGTGCAAATTGAGGTACACTTCTGATCATGCCGGCTTTGCAATGATCGAAATGATGACAAAGCCGTCAGATATAACCCATGAGTTTGTAGAGGACAAGGCCGATATACTCATGGATGGCGGCGTCGGTCCGCACGAGAGAGCCGGTTCCAGGCAGGAGAGAAAATGCGTCCAGGTTATTCTTGTGAGACCTGAAATCCACGGGCCAGGGGATCGGATCAAGGCCTGCTTTATGGAAACAGGCCATGGCTCTGGGCATATGAGAGGCCGAGGTGATCAGGACAAACCGTTCAATGCCGTTCCTGCTGAGGATCTTCCGGGTATTGACGGCGTTTTCAGTGGTATTTTTGGATGTAGCATCGACCATGATCCGCTCAATGGGAATGCCGAGCTGCGGTACAAGGTATCTGGACAGGAGGGCCGCCTCACTTGTCTCCTGATCGAGCAGGTTTCCGCTCCCTCCGCTGATGATCAGGAGACTATCCGGGAATCTCCTGGCCAGCAGGATCCCCTCGATGATCCGGTCCGAGCCCGCTTCCAGTTCGACGCTTCCCTGGCCTGAGAGCTTCAGGTCAGCCATGCCGGACAGGACCACAACGGCATCGGCCTTTTCGATCAGGGGACTCCTCGGGTATCTTGATTCCAGGGGGTCAATCAGCAAGGAGGAGAACCACTCCGTGGAGCTTATCCAGAGGAAGATAACCGCGGATACGCCGAGGACTCGGGCAGCCCTGGGACTTTTTCTAAGGAAAAAGAATGAAACGGCCAGGAGCAGGATCGAGAATCCGACCGGGTAAAGAAAACATGAGAAAATTTTGGACAGGGTAAAGAACATAGTACCGAATTTTATACCGTTGTTTGGTCTGGTTGTCAATCTGCCCCATTCGGGGGTGTGCGACAAATTTATGGGTAAATATTTCTCTAAGAGCGTCATTCCCCGACCCCTGATCGCAGTCGAGGGCAGGCTTGATCGGGGAATCCACCCTTCGACAGGCTCAGGGTGACAATTGTCATGGTGAGCTTGTCGAACCATGGATTGTCCGATCGGGGGACCGGACAATGACAAACATATGTAACCCTGATGTGTACCCATAAATTTGTCGCAGACCCTATCGGCAACTTTGCCTTGACTCCAAAGGACGAGTTCTATATAATTCTTTCAATTTTTTAATGTGAAAGCTGTGCATTCACTTCGTCTTGAAGCGAGAAGAACCGGCCGTATGCATCATCATAAAAGGGGTCTGAATGTATTCGAATAAGATAGTTCGCAAGGCGGTTTTCCCTGCCGCAGGACTTGGCACCCGGTTTCTTCCCGCCACCAAGGCCTCTCCCAAGGAGATGCTCCCCCTGGTGGACAAGCCCATGATCCAGTACGTGGTGGAGGAGGCGGTGAACTCCGGAATGGAGCATATCATCATGATTACGGGCCGGGGCAAACGGGCGATCGAAGACCACTTTGACAAAAACGTGGAATTGGAGTTTTATCTTGAGGCCACAGGAAAGACCCGTGCCCTTCGAGACATTGAACAGATTTCGAATCTGGTAAACTTTATCTATGTCCGTCAAAAAGAACCTCTGGGTCTCGGGCATGCGGTTTTGTGTGCCAAGGATATCGTAGGGGACGAACCTTTTGCCATTCTCCTGGGGGATGATATTATCGCTTCCGAAATACCTGCCCTCAAGCAGATGCTTCAGATATTCAATCGGTACCATTATTCGGTTTTGGCTCTTCAGGAGGTTTCCGAAGACCAGATTCACCTGTATGGTGTGATCCAGGGAAAACCCATGGGGCAAGGGATCTATGAGGTTAAGAGCATGGTCGAAAAACCCCGGAAAGAGGATGCGCCATCCCATCTCGCAATCATCGGACGCTACATCCTGACCCCAAGGGTCTTTGAATTCCTGGAAAGGCAGGAGAAAGGCGTCGGGGGCGAGATCCAGCTGACCAATGCCCTTCAGAGGCTGGCGGAGGTCGAGCCTGTTTACGGGTACATTGTTCAAGGGAAGCGCTATGATGCAGGAAGCAAGATCGGATTCCTTGAGGCCACCGTGGAATTCGGTCTTAAGAACCCCGAATTGGGGCCGATATTCAAGTCCTATCTCAAGGGACTGGATCTTGATGCATTTTAGACGGCAGGCTTGTTTTGAATGAATTTTATCTGGAATACGTTTTCCCCTCTGTTTGACCAAATGCGGCAGTCGTAGTCATCCCACATGGGAACTGGAGGAATGGAATGGCCGAAGAACAAAAGCAGGATGAACAGAGCAAGACACAAAAGGAAGAAGAGATTAAGATTCCCGAACAGATTCCGCTTCTGCCGGTCCGGGACGTGGTGGTCTTTCCCTACATGATCCTTCCTCTCTTTGTCGGCCGGGAGGTTTCAATCCGGGCCATTGACGAGGCCCTTGCACAGGATCGTCTGATTCTACTTTGTACTCAGAAGAAGATTGAGGAGGAAGACCCCACGGCAGAAGGGGTCAATTCCATAGGAACGGTGGCCACCATCATGCGGATGCTGAAGCTTCCCGACGGCAGGATCAAGATTTTGGTCCAGGGGCTTGCCAAGGCTAAGATCAAAGAGTTCATCTCGACCCGGCCGTTCTTCAAGGTTGCTATTGAAAAAATACCCGAGGAGGTCTCAACCCAGGTCACCGTGGAAGTGGAAGCCATGATGCGGAACGTGAAGGAACAGCTGGAGCATATGGTTTCCTTGGGAAAGATGATCCTTCCGGATATTCTGATCATTGCGGAAAACATCGAAGATCCCGGAAGGCTGGCGGACCTGATCACATCCAATATCGGGTTGAAGGTGGATCAGGCCCAGGAGATTCTGGAGCTTGGAAATCCCGTCAAGAGGCTTCAGAAGGTCAGTGAATATCTGAACAAGGAAATCGAACTCCTTTCGGTACAGCAGAAGATTCAGGCCGAAGCCAAAGGAGAAATGGACAAGATCCAGCGGGAGTATTTTCTTAGGGAACAGCTCAAGGCCATCCAGAAAGAGCTGGGGGAGGTGGATGAGCGGACCGAAGAGGTCAATGAACTGCGTGAGAAGATCCGGAAGGCGAAGATGCCGAAGAAGGTGGAGCAGGAGGCCGAGAAACAGGTTAAGAGGCTGGAGAAGATGCACCCCGACTCTGCTGAGGCGACCACCGTACGAACCTATCTGGAGTGGCTCATTGACATGCCTTGGCAAAAAAGCAGTAAGGATTCCCTGGATATCAAAAAGGCCAAAACCGTCCTGAATGAAGATCACTACGACCTGGAAAAGATTAAGGAGCGTATTCTGGAATATCTCAGTGTGCGAAAGCTTAAAAAGAAGATGAAAGGTCCGATCCTTTGTTTTGTCGGACCGCCCGGGGTGGGCAAAACCTCTCTCGGACGATCCATCGCTCGTGCACTGGGAAGGCAGTTTGTCCGGATTTCCCTGGGCGGGGTCCGGGACGAGGCTGAAATCCGCGGCCACCGAAGAACCTATGTGGGGGCGCTTCCGGGGCGGGTGATTCAGGGAATCAAGCAGGCCGGTTCCAACAACCCGGTGTTCATGATGGACGAGATCGACAAGCTTGGTTCGGATTTCCGGGGCGATCCCTCGTCTGCATTGCTTGAGGTCCTGGACCCGGAGCAGAATAATTCCTTTTCGGACCATTATCTGAATGTTCCCTTTGATCTTTCTAATGTCATGTTCATTACCACGGCCAATTTGTTGGATCCGGTTCCTTCGGCCTTGAGGGATAGGATGGAGGTGATCTATCTTTCCGGCTACACGCATGAAGAAAAGCTCATGATCGCCCACCGCTACCTGATTCCAAGACAGATGGAGGAGCATGGGATCAGCGAGAAACATTTGTCGATCTCGGATTCCGCGATTCTGAATATGATTACCTACTATACGCAGGAAGCCGGTCTTAGGAATCTGGAACGGGAGATTGCCAGCCTATGCCGGAAGATCGCAAAACATATAGCCGAGGGGAAAGAAAAAAAGTACCTGATTCATGCGAAGAACCTTCATAAGTTTCTGGGGGCTCCCAAATACCTTCCGGAGGTCGAAGTGGGGGAAGACCAGGTCGGTGTTGCCACAGGGCTTGCCTGGACCCAGAGCGGGGGGGAGATTATCTTTATCGAGGCGACCAAGATGAAGGGGAAAGGGAACCTGGTTCTCACCGGGCATCTGGGGGATGTGATGAAGGAATCGGCTCACGCGGCGATGAGTTTCATCCGGTCCAGGGCGCAGCTGCTGGGAATTAAAGAGAATATTTTTTCACAACATGATATCCACGTGCATATACCGGCCGGGGCCATTCCCAAGGATGGGCCCTCTGCGGGTATCACCATGGCTACCTGCCTTGCTTCCATCTTTACAGACCGGCCTATTAAAAAGAATCTGGCCATGACCGGAGAGGTGACCTTGCGCGGCCGGGTGCTTCCTATCGGGGGATTAAGGGAGAAGGCTCTGGCTGCCATGCGGGCGGGAATCCAGCAGGTGATTATTCCGAAAAAGAATGAAAAAGATCTTCTGGAGCTTCCTCCAAAGGTTAAGAAAAGTCTTGAATTCATGCCGGTGGCAGAGATGGATGAGGTCCTGGAGATCGCCCTGCTGCCCAGGAGAAAGAGTAAATCCCGAAAAGCCGGATCTTCAAGGAAAAAACCTGCGGCGAAGAAATAGATCCGTTCCTAAATTTATTCAGAAAAAACCGGGTAATCTTTTTTATAAGGAGCCGCATCCTTACCGGGCCCGGTTTTTGAAGGACGCATATCTCTTTTTTAGTTCTTCCGGATTTGCATGGATGAAATGTCCGATGAGGAAACGCAGGTGGGCGAGAGTTGTTCCAAGCACGCCGTAACGCTCCCATTTCCTCGGGGATGTGATGATCTGCTCGCTGAGCAAAACCACGCGCCCCTGTTTCTTCATGCGAAGGGAAAAATCCAGGTCTTCGAGCAGCACGTCCGAACGGAAGCCGTTTAGACGAATAAAAACTTCTTTCCGGACAAATATACCCTGATCTCCCAGCGGGGCGCCCAAAATGCGGGCACGGAGGTTGGCCAAACGGCTGATTGTTTCTATCATCCTGCGGTCTGAACGGATTTTCAGGTGAAATCCCCCTCCCGCCACCCGAGGGTCTTTCATGGACTGAGAGATGGATTGAAGGGCGTTCTCGGGAATTCGGGAGTCTGCATGGACAAAAAAGAGGATATCTCCTTTTGCCTTCCAGCCTCCAAGGTTCAGTTGTGCAGGTAACCCGCCTGAAACGAAGAGAACCCGGTCCGTATGTTTTCCGGCGAGATCAGGAGTCCCGTCGGTACTCCCCCCGTCAACGATCCAGTATTCGAACGGGTTCAATGATTGAACCTGCCGGATCATGGACAAGATTCTTTCCGCCTCGTTCAGCACGGGGACAATGATCGAGATATTCGGTTTGTCTTGCGGCTCGAAATTTATTTTTTCCAAAGACGGCCCCAATCGTATTCCTGCAGAAATTTTACGAAGACTCCCATTGGATGGGAAAGGCGTTTTCCTTTGTAGTGGATCAGCTTGAACTCCCGAACCATACGGAGATTCCGGATCGGTAATTCTTTGAGGGTTCCCAGGCGAAGCTCTTTCTGAATGGCCCATCGGGAGAGGATGGAGATTCCGAGTCCTGCTTCCACGGCGCCCTTGACGGCCTCGCTGCTCCCAAGCCACATCGTGGTCCGAAGCCTTTGGGCATGGATCCCGGCCTTTTTCAGGTGCGATTCAATCTCCTTGCGTGTTCCGGATCCTCTTTCCCTGGCGATGAACCTCTGGTCTTCCAGATCTTTCAGAACGATCTTCTTTTTTGGGGAAAGCGGGTGCTTGGGGGATGCGATCAGAACCAATTCATCCTCAATAATCTTTTCCTGATGGAGTTCCCGGTTTTTCACTTCTTCAGCCAGAATCCCGACATCCAGGTACCGGCTCAAGACCCCGTTTAAGATACGGTCTGAATTCCCTATTTCCAAAAGGGTCTCCACATCAGGATAACGAGCTTCGAAGTCTCCCAGAATTTGCGGAAGGATATACTCCCCCATGGTGGTGCTTGCGCCGACCACCATTCTCCCCTGGACGACCCCGCTGATCCGGCCTACGGCTCTTTCCGCATCCTCGTAGCAGGAGAGAATTTTCTTTGCTTCCTGAAAGAGGGTTTCTCCGGCCTCGGTTAAAGAGATCCTGTTCTTTTCGCGGTAGAACAGGGGAATTCCGAAATGGTCCTCGAGCTTTTTGATCTGAAAGGTTACGGCAGGTTGTGTGATGAAGAGTTCCTCGGCGGCTTCGGAGAAGCTTAATTTTTCAGCGGATTTTAAAAAGATGAGCAGCCTGAAATCAATCATGGATCCTGCCTATAAAAGATATTTCAAAATACCATAAAAAAATTCTATTGTGAACAGGAAATGAACTAATGAACTTGCTTTATTATTTAAATGATTATATGATTATAAAATCCCGGATAGGGATTTTATGCTGGAGGAGTTCAGGATTATGCCTTATTACGAATACCGCTGTGCTGATTGCGGAGAAGTTTTTGAGGTTTTACAAAAAATCGGCGCAGATAACCAGGGGTTGAGCTGTCCCGTATGCGGTGGGCTACCGTGCGAAAAACTGATGTCCGTCTCCGTTTTCCAGGGCGGAAGTGTCTGTAAAAGCGAAGCCGGCGGGGGGTGTCCATCTCAAGGGGGATTCTCTTGAGCACATTGAAAAAGACCTGCGGTCGCAGGAAACAGGCGCGATAGAAGGCGTCACATGAACGAAATATGGGTATGGGTCATCGCTGCGGTATGGATTGCTTTAGTGGGCGTTCTTTCCTTCAAGGGTGGAACGTGAATGGCGAACCGTTCCTCCCGGTCAGGGAGTTCCAAGGACTGCAAGGATCAAGATCCCCGTTGAAATTTTGTTTTGCTAAAGAGGCTCCATGAAACGGAGCACAAATCTCTTTTAGCCTCTCCGGTTCTCATCTGCCGAGGATTATTGGACGATCTTATTTAGCTGTTGCAGGACTTCAGGGTCATAGTGGACATTAGCCAAGGCGTTCATATTCTTCAGGGCTTCTTCCTTGCTGAAGGGGGGCCGAAATGAACGGTTCGATGTCATGGAGACGAAGGTGTCGGCCACGCTGAGGATGCGGGACGGCAGAGGGATTTGTTCCCCGACCAGGCCGTAAGGATAGCCTGATCCGTCAAGTTTCTCATGGAGTTTCAGAACCGTATTTTTCAACTCTTCTTCATTTGCAGAAAGCGCATCGAGAATCTTCCAGCTGAAAAAGGGGAGCCGGCGAACAATGGCGGTTTCCGTTTCACTCAATTTATCCGGTTTGTGAAAAATTTCGTCATGGATGGCGATCTTGCCGATATCGTGAAGCCGGGCGGAGAGGGTCAGCTTCTCGATCTCCTTCTGGCTGAAATTAAAACGGCGGGCAAGTTTTTCCGCATAAAGGGCCACTCTTTCCGAATGATCTCTGTTGTAAGGATCCTTTTCCTCCAGTATCCGGTTCAGGAACAATAAGGCTGTTTTTGAGAAACGGTGCTGTGTTTCCTCGAAACGGATCCCTTGCTTGAGGAAAAGAGTCAGGTGTTCACTCAGGGAAAGGATCCGTTCAAGGTCATGGTTCGTAAAGATTCCGTCTTCTGCTCTTTTATTTGAGAGATGCACCACGCCGATGGTCTTATCTTCAGAGACCAGCGGAACAGAAAGAAATGAATTGTTCCTGTAATCTTTGTAAAGGCTTTTGGGCACCTCTGAAATTTCCTCGATGTTTGCAGAGACAACGGGCTTTTTGAGGGCGGCAACCCATCCGGTGATGGTTCCCTGCAGGGGGACCCGGGTATTTTTGATCAAGTCGGTATATTTCCCGAAACCACAGGCGACTCTGAGGATAAAACAGTCAAGTTCCTCAGCAAATAAGAGTAAAGAGCCCTTTTCCGCCTGGAGGGTCTCCATGCAGATCTGAACCACCAATTCGAGGAGCAGATCCAGATTGAAAATGGAATGAATGGTCTGACTGATCCGGTCCAAGTCTTCGTGTTGGTCATGCCCGGGAGAGGATTGGATGGCGCTGTCCAGTTCCGTATAGAGGCACACTTGGTCGCCTCCCGCATCGATGGCCTTATGTAAAGCCTGCTCTGCAGCTTGGAGCAGGTGGATCTTCTCCTTGGCATCAAAAGGAAAAGTAACCAGTCCGGAACTGATGGTCATCCGTATGGTCTTTTCTCCCTTCTCATCCTGAATGAGATGCCGGCCGATGTTTTCTCTCAGACGATTTGCAAAGATTGTCCCGCCTTTGCGGTCTGTTTCCGTAAGGATCAATGCGAAACGATCCTCTCCATAGCGTGAAAAGGCATCAATTTGCCGGATCTGATTCATCATCAAGGAGCCGATTTCATTGAAGGCCTCCTCTCTTTTTAGGTGGCCGAATTTGCGGATGTATTCGGGAAGACGGTCCACTTCGATCAAAAGGAGAGACATGGGGGTCTTCCGGCGGTCTGCCCGTCCGATTTCCCGTTCCAACTGTTCGTGGAACTCCGAAATATGGGTTTGGCCGAAAGGCATGCCTGTAGATGAAAGGGTTCTGATCCGCTCCAGATTTTCGTAGTTTCTGAAAAGCGCTTCGGAGTGTATGATGAGAAGCCAGAGAAGTTTTGCATCCTCTCTTGAGAAAAAATTGGACTGTTGACTATAGAGTTGCAGCGTACCGATGATGTGATTGCTTTCATAAATTGGGACCGATATCATGGATTTGCTGTTGACTTCTTCCAATGCCCTTGTGACATTCGGGTGGCTGCTGAAGGGAATAAACAGAGTTTTCCCGTGACGTATACACCAATCCGCAAATATATTCCTCTCCATGCGCTTTTCCGGCGGATTTTCGGAAAATCCCCGGGTGATGTAGGGGGTGAGGACCTCAAGATCATTGTCCCAAAGGTAAAGAAGGGCCTTGTCGTAATGAATCATCTCGAGGACCAGATCGCAAAGCACATGCAGGGAGACCTTGAATTCCATGTTCAGGTTGGAAATTAAATTCGATTTGAGAAGGATATTGATTTCCCTGAACTTCTTTGAGGCAAACTCTTGATTGATGTCAGGAGAGACCTCAAGGATGTAGTTCTTTGCTATTTGATCGTCCATGTTGTATTGACTCGACTCAGACATGTTCCTTATCCATAACCCGCTTAGGATCTGTTATCGCCCTTTTCCAATGGCGGTGTTTCTAAAAAAAGGTTTCCTGTATGTAAACACTAATATTTTAAGCAAAAGCCATGCCAAATTTAGATTGAAAGCTTTCTCTTGTGACATTCGAACAGCATCCTGGCTTGCTAACCTTAGTAAAACAAGGGATTAGAAGTTTATTTTTTTTGAATCCATGCCTAAACGGGATGCCGCTGAAATGGAATATTTATTGCAAGTGTGTAAAAGTTTACAGAAAAAGGGAAAACTTTTTCTCTTATTGGGTGAAAATTTTCACACATCCTGACTCACGCCTCAACGGGTTCTGTTCCATGCCGGCGCCCATGGACATTCGTCGACGGCACCATCCGGCGGATCGATGACTCATGCAGAAATCAACCGGAAGTTTTAGGTAGAGACCTAAAATTTTATAAAGACTAACATTATAGTTTTCAGGTTGCAAATGATGTTTTATAGAAAATAAGAAAAAATGCAGGCAAAATATTTTAAAAAACGCTTTATTCTTATTTCTATTGTTGAACATTACTCTTTTCTGAATAAGGATAGAAAAGGATACAGCATGTTCCTCTGCAATGAAGGTTAGGATTCCACATAGAGCATTATAAATGAAAATGTTTCTTTTAGGGCTGCTTAAGCGCGCTCAATGAAAAAGACGTGACATGGATTAAGGTATATGATAAGAATGCTGTCGTTTAAACCTAAGTGGCCTTATTCGTAAATACGGTGGCATTCGAGTGCCGTAGGGCGGTCGAGTCAAAGTTCCGCTCCTTGCGGTGTACCAGAGAGGTACGCACTGAGTCGCGCGCCTTGATGAAACCGCTCTACGACCCTCTCGGTACGTCACCATATTTACGAACAAGACCACTAAGTAAAGGAGGATCATATGACAGGAATCGTGTCTGTACAGGGACGGGAAATCCTGGATTCACGCGGGAATCCTACGGTTGAGGTGGATGTCATCCTTGAATGCGGCGCTATGGGGCGGGCTGCCGTCCCTTCCGGCGCTTCTACAGGTGAACACGAAGCCGTTGAATTAAGAGACCAGGATCCGAAGCGGTATTTTGGCAAGGGGGTGCAAAAGGCCGTTCATCATGTCAATCAGGTGATCGGTCCCAAGATCATGGGAATGGACGCCTTGGCGCAGGAAGAGATTGACAGGAAGATGATCCGTCTGGACGGCACACCCAACAAGGGGAAATTAGGGGCCAATGCGATTCTGGGCTGTTCCATGGCTGCGGCCAGGGCGTCGGCTGAAGCCTTGGGTATCCCGCTTTACAGATATTTGGGCGGGGTGCAGGCCAACACCTTGCCTGTCCCGATGATGAATATCTTAAATGGAGGGTCTCATGCGGACACCAACGTAGACCTTCAGGAGTTTTTGATTATGCCTGTAGGCGCTGAACGATTTTCTGAGGCTCTGCGGATGGGCGCAGAGGTGTTCCATGCCTTGAAGTCCGTATTGAAAAAGAAAGGATATAGCACCTCTGTGGGTGATGAAGGAGGGTTTGCGCCCAATCTTCGATCTAATGAGGAAGCGGTGGAACTCATCCTTGAAGCCATTCACAAGGGCGGCTACAAGCCCGGGAAGGATATTGCTCTGGCCCTGGACGCTGCGGCCAGTGAGTTCTTTGAGCAAGGGAGGTATGTCTTCAGAAAATCAGACGGGTCCAGGATGCATCCTGCTGAGATGGCCGAATACTATGAAAATTGGGTCAGGCAATACCCGCTTATTTCCATCGAAGACGGGATGGCTGAAGACGACTGGGAGGGCTGGAGGATCCTTACAGAGAAACTGGGAGACCGGATTCAACTGATCGGTGATGATCTTTTTGTGACCAGCACCCAAAGACTGAGGATGGGGATTGAGCGTAAAGCTGCGAATTCCATTCTGATCAAGGTGAACCAGATCGGTACACTGACCGAAACCTTCGATGCGATTGATATGGCGAGAAAAGCGGGATATACAGCCGTGGTTTCCCATCGGTCGGGTGAAACAGAGGATACGACCATCGCGGACCTGGTGGTGGCGGCAGGGACCGGCCAGATCAAGACCGGATCAATCAGCCGGAGCGAGAGGGTGGCAAAGTATAATCAGCTTCTCAGAATCGAGGAAGCCTTGGGCCAGTCCGCAAGATTTCCAGGAAGAGAGGTCCTCTATCATTTGAAAAAGCCCGCCGTTCCTTCAAAAGCCAAGGGAAAAGGAAAGAGGTCTTGATCCCAGCCCGACGGGCGGATGTGTTTGGTACGAGGATGTGGTTTTTCTCAAGGTTTTCCATGATGCAGGTTCTGGATCTCAAAGAAACCCTGGACCGTCTTTATCATACCTATGATATCCACCATATTTCCTCCGATCCTCTTGTATTGGTTCATGGTTTCAAACGGCCCGAAGACCAGGAAGTGGCCGGTCTGATTGCCGCCGTATTTGCTTATGGCAGGGTCGGTCAGATCCAGAAGACGGTTCGGACGATTCTCGACCGCATGGATGGTTCGCCTTGTGCCTTTATCCGAGGGTTCGATCCAAGGAAGGACGCTGAACGTTTCCATGGGATCGTCCACAGGTTTAACGATGAGACCGACATCCTCTGCCTGATCCTCGGTATTAAAAAAGCGCTGAAGAAATACGGCAGCATCAAGAATCTGTTTCTAAAAGGATATGACTCAGGGCATGAGGATATCGGGGAAGCCCTTTCCGCCTTTGTGGAGCGCTTCCTGAATATGGACTATTCGCCGATTTTGGGAAAAAAGGCGCTCCCCAAGGATGCAGGCGTAAGGTTTTTATTCCCTTCTCCGAAGAACCGGAGCGCCTGCAAAAGGCTGAACATGTATTTAAGATGGATGGTCCGGAGGGATGACGGGCTGGACCTGGGATTATGGAGAGAGGTTTCTCCGTCCAAGCTGGTCATTCCGCTCGATACACACCTTTTCCGGATTTCTGCAAGGATCGGCCTGACTCGAAGGCGTTCACCGGATTGGGAAACAGCCAGGGAGGTGACCCGGAACCTTAGAATCCTGGACCCTTCCGATCCTGTCAAGTACGATTTCGCCTTGGCCCGCCTGGGGATACTCAAACAGTGTACGAAAAAAAGGGATCTCAAACAATGTGAGGTCTGCCCGCTATACAGGATATGCAGTTACGAACGATGCGGGCTAAAGGATCCTGTTCGTAAACAGGGGTGACGGACGAGAGAGGGCCTGCCTGTGCCGGCACGGCAGACAGGGCACGAAAGACAGGTCTTAGGGGGCGGTTTCATCATCGACGAATAGGGGCGCTCAAGGGCCCATAGGCCTGGATCAATTTCTCGGGCTCGATGCCGGCCACACGGGCATAGGATTTCAGATACCCTTTGACGTAAATCGGCGAAGGGAGTCTGCTGAAATCTCTGTTTTCCAGGGCATGGAGAATGGGGATCCTGATTTTCGTGATCATCGAGACCTTCTCTATGGTGATTCCGATGGACTCTCGAAGCCTTCTGAGGGAGACCTGGCCGGTTTCTTCAATAAAATCCTCCATTCGGATTTGTTCGATCCTTTTGCCCGGCGTTTCGGTTGAGCCTTGCCCTCCTGGTACGGATCCCTCTGCGGCGGCATGGTGCCATCTGCCGATCCGGTTGAAGATCTTCTTGTCGTACTGGATTCTTTTTTGATCGTCCATGAGGATTTCATAGGCCTTCCGGATACGATTCAACATCTCTTCCCGCTCATGCGGAGAGATAAAATTGTACGAGACAATCGAGTCTTTATCAAAGAGGGTGCAGTAGGATTGATAAGCCTCCTGTATGATGTTTTTTGGGGTTTCTTCCGTGATTTCTAAAAGTTCGTAATAATTGCATGCCTCCAGGTCTTTCATTCTGTGTATCTCCACCAAAACAAGGGATTAATCTTTGCCGGGCCTTTGTTCTTCAAAGTCGAACAGCCATATAAGCGTTGATTCTCAGCCCCGGCATGCCTCTTTCTCGGATGCTTAGTGATCGGGTTCGTGTTCATAGGTAGAAACGGATGCCAAGCGGCAGGTCCTTTTGTGGGGTTTTCATGGGGGCTCCCTTGACCGAAGAGGATGAGTTCTTTTCTTTCTTTTTCCAGTCGAAGAGGGAAATTTCCCTCTGCATGGGGAACGAAAGGCGATTCATACCCAGAATCCTCTTGGCCATCAGCCGGATGGCATGGGAGGCCTTGGCATGCGGGTGTTCCAAAAGAAGAGGTTGAATCTTCTTGACCGACATGGGTATTTTTTCATCATAGTAGATCTGTCCCAGGTAGTCCATCTGAATCCCCATGCATTTGTGGATCATGGTTTTATACGAGTCCCCGATCCGGGTTTCGCTGTGTTCTCGGAGCTTGTTCATCACCAAGCCGAACTTGAAACCCTCTATTTCCCTCTCGATCTTTTCGGCGGTCTCTTTTTCAAAAGATCGGATCAGGCGCAGCAGATCTCTGAAGGTGCGGGCGGTATCGAGATTTCTGGGGTCCTTGATCCGGTTCTTGAGGTTCTCTATGGGAAATTGCTTCAGGAGAATCTTCAGATGCCGCATGATGAAACACTTGATGAAGAGGGAGACGTTCTCTATGGAGGTCGGTTCCGGAGTGGTGACCACAATCCCATAATCGGAGCTTAAAAAGAAGTCAAGGATGTTCAAGGAAGTGCCGGCGCCGAGGTCCAGGATGATGTAATCCGCTTTCAGCTTCTTGAATTGATGAATCAGCCGGGCCTTCTGGGCATAGGGAAGGTTCGTGATTTCAAGAGGATCATTGGACCCGTTAATGAGTTTCAAGTTTTCCATTGGGGTCGGTATGAGGACCTTTTCGATCAAATCAACTTTTTTTTGCAGGAAGTCGCCGAGCGTGGTTTTGGGGGATCGTATCCCGAGGCAGGTATGGAGATTCGCACCGCCCAGGTCCAGATCGATCACCATGACCTGCTGTCTCATTTCAGCGAGGGCGATTCCGAGGTTGGCGGCCAGGAGGCTCTTTCCTGTTCCGCCTTTTCCTCCGCCTACGGCGATCACACACTGTTTCAACATACTTGGCCATTCCGGCGAAGCGGTCATAAAAATCCCTTCAGCTCTTTATTTTGTGGCGGGCGGTACTGATTTTTTCTTTATTTATATGAAGTTCACATCTTTGTCAAGGAGTTTTCTCCACCCGGCTTCGAAAATACCGCGAGGTTATTCCCTAAATCAGCGATAGAAAATCATTAAGAACAAAAAACCCTCTTGGTTTATAGGTTTCTGGTGAGTATAATACTCACCTGTAAGGTGAAACCGCCAACCAAAAGGGGTGATGAGATGATACAACAAACCGTGTTTCCTTTCAAGTTAGAATCGACATCCGAGGCTTTAACGGCCCATGGGGGATTATCCCTGCTCTCCGAGTTCAATGAGGGTCTTGGCCTGAATGCCCTTGTGGAGTCCCAATTGCCGCAGCCCGGCAGCAATCGGGGATATTCTCCGTCGGTTTATGT
>MNYV01000035.1 GCA_001873285.1 Nitrospirae bacterium CG2_30_53_67 | reverse complement strand
CTTTTGATGCAGGCGGCAAAACGTGTAGGGGAGGGGGATTTCTCTAAATTGCTGGATGAAAAGAGGAAAGATGAGTTCGGAACCTTGAACAAGACCTTTAATTTTATGTTGAACGCCCTGAAGGAACGGGAAGGCGCCCTGGTCGGTAAAAACCTGGAACTTAAAAAGGTGATTGAAGAATTAGAGGAGACCAATGAAAAACTTCAATTGAGCAATGAAGAGCTGGGGTCAACCAATGAAGAACTCCAGATCTCAAGCGAAGAGCTGGAGTCAACCAACGAAGAACTGAATGTCTCCAACCAGGAATTGGAGACCACGGCGAGAGATCTGACACAGGCCAGAGAACTTCTGGAGAGGAAGAATGAGGAGTTGAAAGATGCCCGAGACTATCTGGACAGCATGATCCGTCATACCCATAGCGGGATCTGTGTGATCGGCCGTGACTACAAAATCGAATCCGTAAATCACGCCCTGGAAGAGATGATGGGTTATACGGAATCCGATTTGATCGGTTCCTACTGTTATCGGATCTTTCATGGCGCTTCAGAACCTTGCCCAAAGTGCCCCGTAGAACAGACCTTTCAAACAGGAACCACGACCAAGTACCATCACACGCACGTCCGGAATGACGGAACCGAGATCATTCTTGATGTTGCGACGACCCCTCTTTTCGACAAGGAAAACCATGTGGCGCGTGTCCTTGAGACCATCAACGACGTCACCAAAGTAATCAGGCTGAACCGGGAGCTACAGGATCAGAAGGATCAGATGAGCTCCATTCTGATGAATATGGCCGAAGGGGTTGTGGTTATCAAAGAGAACCACGATATCGAATTTGCCAATGATCCGCTGAAAAGGGAATTCGGAGAGGTCGTCGGACAGAAATGCTATCAGGCGCTCAGGGGATTCAACAGCGCCTGTCCGGGAGAAATCTGTTCTTTGCAGGAGATTTTAATCAAAGGAAAGATGAGATATGAAATCACCAAGAAAAACGGAGACGGGAAATACTACCGAATGACCTCCGCCCCGCTTAAGAATCCGGACGGGACCCTCTCCATGATCCAGATACGCCAGGATGTGACTAAGCAGATGAAATTTGAAGAGGAGCGGAAGCAATATACGGAACAGATTGAACAGATCAACCAGCATATGGAGAAAGAGGTTGAGAAAAGGACCCTGGAGCTCAGCAAGGCCAATACGGAATTAAGGGTGGTAAACGACAGGCTCAAGGAACTGAACCGGGAAAAATCGGATTTTATCGATATCGCCGTGCATGACCTCAGGACCCCGTTGACTTCCATCATCAGCTACGCCGACCTCCTGCTTAAATACCATGAAGAGTCCCAGGAGACCCGAACGGAATTTCTGGATATTATCATGAAAGAGAGCTTCCGGATGAAGCAGTTGATCAATGATTATCTGGATCTCTCCAAACTGGAATCGGGTTTTGTGGACTTTCAGGAACAAGAGGTCGATATTCATACGCTGATCAGAGAGATTTTACCGGCCTTTGAATCAAGAATTCAAGCCAAGCAGATCCGGATGATCTCTAAACTTCCTTCGTCCATGCCCGGTTTGAAAGCGGATGCCGACAGAATCCGGCAGGTCTTTGTCAATCTCATAGACAATGCCGTCAAGTACACCCTCGCAGGAGGCGAGATTCATATCGTCGGAGAAGTCCTGGAAAAACAGCGGCTCCTCCGTTTCAGTATTCAGGATTCCGGACCGGGGATTGACGAAAAGGATCAGAAAATATTGTTTAAAAAGTTCGGCAAAGCCATGGACCGAGACATCCGGCAGTACCAGGGGAGCGGTCTCGGGCTTTCCATCGTCAAGACCATTGTAAAACATTATGGCGGGAATGTATGGGTGGAGAGCCGGAAGGGGGAAGGTTCCTGCTTTATGTTCACACTCCCGTTGGATAGAGGATCCGTCCAGGTGCAGCACGTGATTTCCGTGAATGGAGATACCACGGAGCTTATCCGGCAGATGGGACCGATCTGGAAGGATTATCTGGACCAAAATTACATCTGTGCCTATTTCGGCTCGCCCATGGATATCGACCGGATGAAGGAAACCCTATCAGCCCAGAGCCTCAATGTCTATGAACTCATGGAAAACGAACAGATCATCTTCAGTCCTGCCAAGGAGCCGCTTCTGAGTCATGGAAAGTGCGACGGCGAGCACCTGTATGAATGCGCCAGCCGGTTCTGCGACCGGATCATGCAGCTCCCCTGGAATGGGCTTGTGATTGCGAGGGACATGACAAGGCTTATACCGGATGAAAAGGCAAAGCAGGAGATCTTTTATTTTGAAAAGAAGATGGATGATTATTTGAAGCAGTGCAGGAAACCGATTGTCCTGATCTGCCGGTACCATCCGGACCATTTTTCCGAAGCCGAAATTTCCAGTCTCTCGCAGAACCATCCCTATCGTTTTTCCGAAGGGAGGATTGTGGCCGGCTCTGCATAATCAGAAAAGCAGTTGAAGCTGAAGTTCCCAGAAATCATTATTCAGATCTTCCACGGCCTCGTCCTGCCAGTTGTAGTCCCCCTGGAGTTTGAAGTTATTCCCGTTGATGTAGTAATTAAACCCGAGGGTATACCGGTCATAATCGTTCTGGGATTTCACCTGATTGTTCGGGTCATAGGTTTCATAGCGTGCATTCAAAGAGAGCTTCTTGGGGACCACAAAATACCCTCCCTGAACATACCATCCGTCAGCGGTCACGGACCTGGCCTGCCGTGCATTGGTGAACGTGAGCAGACCATCGGCAGCGAGTTTTCTCCGCAGATATTCGGCCTGGAACACCGCCTGTCCGATGATCCACTGGCTGTCCACTTCCCATGCCGCCTCCCAATCCGAGGCCTTCCAGGGGTTCCCCGAAGTCACATCGAATAAGGCCTTCTTGGTGTCGTCCTGAATGAACCGCTCACCGTTGGTCGGCTGTTTCTGATAGGCGGCGCTGGCACCGAACGTAAGGTATTTGAATCCCTCTTCCCTCTTCACCGGCGTGAGGCTCAGGCGGCTTACGTAGAGATACTGATCATTATCGTTTCCAGAACCCACACGCGCTGAAGTCAGATCGGACCCGGAGAGGAAGCCGTTCCCGTCGGCGATGTGATTCCCGTTGAAAATACCGAAGGCATAATTTACGCTCGGCTCCGTCATGTCCGCTTCGGCAAAGGCATCCTGATAATGTTCGGTAAAGGAATACTTCTCGTACATCACCCCGATGTCCCTCCGGAAACCCGCATAGTCTCCTATGTTGGACCGGTTCATAAATAGAAACCTGGCAGAGGAGGCCAGCCACTGCCTGCCGAAGGGGACCTTGTATTGGCCCATGCGGACATGCCCCCATTCCGGGCTGATATTGTACTGCAGATAGGCATCCCAGACACGCCCGTCCGTCCCCTGGTCAAAATTCAGGTGGATGTAATAGTCCACCTTGGGAACGGCCGTGCCCGAGAAGAAGAGTCGGACGCGTTGCAGTCGAAAGCCGTTGGCGTCGAGAGGGGGGATCTTCGTGGATGGGTCGAAGTCCTCGATATTCATATATCGGAACTGAACCCTCCCCTGGATCTTCACGGGGGCCATCTCATCTTGTGCTTTTTTTTCTTTCTGTTCCTTGATCCGAGTCTGGATCTTGGCGAGATCCTCGTCCGTCAGAAGCCCCTTATCCTTGAGGATCTGAATGAGCTGCTGGGTGTCCGTGCCGCTGTTTTCCATGCCGTCTGCCGAGGAGATTCCCGGCAGAAACATTAAAGCGGTCAAACAGACAGGAAGAAATATACGTAGCAGGGTCGGCTGAGGATATTTGACCTCCATATTATGGCTCCTTTTTTAAATTCATAGAAAAATATTTAAACTTTCTTTGTGTCGGCAAGCATCTGAACCTCAGCGCTTGACGGTTGATTCATCACCTCCTTCAGTGAACCAACCTGAGCAACCTTCCCATGAGAGTACACGATAATTTTATCCGCAAGAAATGAGGCTTCATCAAAATCATGGGTTACGAGGATGACGGGTATGGCAAACCGTTTCCTCACCTCCTGGAGGAAGCCCCGCATTTCCAGCCGGAGGGGATGATCGAGGGCGGAGAACGGCTCATCAAGCAGCAAAGCATCCGGCTGACGGATAAGCGCACGCGCAAAGGCGGCCCTCTGTTTCTGTCCTCCTGATATCTCGGAAGGATAGCGGTCCTCAAGGCCTGTAAGCTTAAATGCCTCGATCATTTCTTTGGCCCTTGAGACTTTTTCGTCTTTGGGTATCTCAGGAGCTCCGAAGATAATGTTTCTGAAAACCGTCATGTGAGGAAATAAGGCAAGGTCCTGGAATACATAGCCGAACGCGCGAAGCTGTGGCGGATCATCAATACCGGCGGAGTTGTCAAAATAGGTTTTACTATCCAAACGGATCATGCCATCATCAGGCCTTATCAGTCCTGCGATCATCTGCAAGGTCAGTGACTTACCCGACCCGGAGTATCCAAACAGGACTGCGAGTTCATCCCCAATCTCCCATGCCGCATCAAGAGTAAAGCCTTTGACCTTCTTTTTCAGACTGACCGAGAGTCCCATCATATGCTCCGCTTCGTGTAGATATTTGCGATATAGAGAAATAGGCCGGACATGATAGTAAGCAGGATAACCATGGTATGCGCTTGAGTCCATTCATCGCTGATTGCAAGGCTGTAGATAGCAAGCGGCATCGTGTCTGTCTTGCCCGGTATATTGCCTGCAAGCATAAGAGTCGCCCCGAACTCTCCCATAGCCCGTGCAAAAGAAAGAACGATCCCGGCAATGATGCCCTTTTTGGCAAGAGGCAGAATAACCCTGAGCGCTGTTTCAATCTCTCCGTGTCCGAGTGTATAAGAGGCATTGATAAGATTTCTATCCACTGACTCAATCGCCGCTCTGGCTGTCTTGACCATAAGCGGCAAGGCAACAACAAATGACGCAAGGACGGCGGCATACCATGTGAACATGATTGTGAAGCCTGTCCGGTCATATATCATTTTACCGATCAATCCATTTCTCCCGAATATAACAATAAGATAATACCCGGTAACCGTAGGCGGAAGAACAAGAGGAAGGGTAAAAATAATATCAATAAGCTCTTTGCCCTTGAAATCTTTCCGTGCGAGAAAATAGGCGGCCGGCACACCGGTCACGATGATGAACGCCGTGGCAACCCATGCCACCTGTAGTGAAAGTCTCGCTGAAAAAAGGATAGAATTATTCAAGTCCCCATCCATGTTATTACTTCATTCCAACTGGAAGAACAAAGCCATACTTTTTCATGATTGGCCTGCCTGCCGGTCCGTTTATAAAATCAGCAAATCCCTTTGCTTCTTTGGGATTGCGGCCGTTTTTTATTACAGCCATTGCCTGTTCAATCCGAGGATGCAGTTCTTCAGGAATAAGGGTAAAGTTTGTATTTGAACCTATGCTGACGGAGAGGGCGACAATTCCTGCATCCACACTCCCGGTTTCAACATAATCAAGGGTCTGACGTATATTTTCAGCCAATACCAACTTATCTTTTAGCCTTTTCCAGATGCCGATCTTCTCCATTGCAGCCTTCGCAGCCATTCCGTAAGGCGCATGAGCCGGATTGGCAATAGCGATTTTTTTGACCTCAGGCCTTAATAAATCCTGCAAAAAACTTAACTTTGCATATGACTTTGGCGTGGCGAGGGTAATTCGTCCGACTGCATAAAGCTTCCTGGTTTCAGGCAGTATGAGACCTTTTCCTTCGAGGGAGTCAATGTAGCTTTTGTTTGCAGCGGCAAAAAGATCAACTGGAGCGCCACCTTCTATCTGCTGCGCCAGCAGGCCTGTGGAGCCAAAATTGAGTAACACCTTTACTCCGGTTTCCTTTTCATATACTGCCCCGATCTCCTTGAAGGCACGGCTTAAATCAGCGGCCGCCGATACGATTATTTCCTTTGGTGATTCTGCAAACGTCACAGATGAGAATATCACTGCGATAAAAAGCACAACTACTGATATACGTGAAAATCCTCTAAGCATATTGTTACCGCCTCTTATCTTTTGTCTTAATTTACCGTTTACTTTTCGACCGCATCAGTTTTTGTTCCTCATGCCTGAGGAAGTTTTGGAAATCCTTATGAAATTCCCAGAAAAGTTTGATTGCATGCTCTCCTTCAACAGTCAGAATGGCGCCTCCGCCTCCCCTGCCGCCGGTCGCTGCTTCAACAAGCGGCTGACTGGATTGTGTATTCATCGAGTCCACAAGTTCCCAGGCGTTTCGGTAAGACATCTCCATAGACTTGGCAGCCTTTGTAATAGAGCCGTACTCATGGATTCTTTCGAGAAGGACAATTCTTCCATATCCCAGGAAGGTTCCTTTTTCCCCATCAATCCAGATACGTCCTCGAAAACCCGGCGATATCTTTCCTTTGTGCTTTTTGTGCATTAGCGTTATATACAGCATGGAATAACGATAAGTCAAGGAAAATATGAATTAAAAAAACAATAAAGAAATAACCCGCGTTGTTTACAGCATAAAAAGAGCGGAAAACGGACGCCGATTTTTTAGAAGGTGATGGTTTCTCCCTGCATCATCTCTCCGGCCAATGTCGGGATATGGGTGATCAGGAACCCATCCATGATCTCGTCCGCAGGGATCTCATAAGCCTTCACACAGGCCCCGCAGACATACATAGGGATCTTTGCTTCAAGAATCATGGGGAAGAGTTCCCGAACCGGCGTCAAATATCTCCCTTCAATGGTCTCGGCCACGCCCTTTCTTGCCATTAGGGCCCCCTCGAAAATAAAAAAGAGGGTCAGATCAGCCCCTTCACTGATCAGAGACGCTGCCAAGGCAATCGCCGCGTTGGCCCGGTCGTGATTATCCGTGGAGTGCGTGATGACTAAAGTGATTTTTTTGCTCATGGTGTTTCCCTTTCTTTTCATGGATTCGCAAATACGGGGTTACTCCCTATGTGCATCCGAATTCTCTACCTCCCGGTAAAGACCTGATAGAACATTCTCAAACCGGTGATCGCAATGATGACGGCGATCAGAATACGCAGCGTCTGAACCTTTGTCTTTTTGCTCACGGCGCCGCCGATCTGCGCCCCAGGTATGGTTCCTGCAACGAGCAAAAGCGCCATGGGCCAGATAATCTGCCCAGTCGCAAGTTTTCCAATGGTCCCGGCAGCAGCCCCCAGTAAGACAATCCCGAGTGTGGATCCGATGACAATTCGTGTTGGAATCTTAAGGATATAAATCATGATCGGGATGAGAATGAACGCACCGGGCGCGCCCACCATTCCGCCGAAAAAACCCACAAACAAACCGACAAGCGCCGCGGCCGGCTTATTGAAAGTGATAGACTCCGGGTCAATCTCCGAACCCTGTTCCCGTTTCGGGATAAACATCATCACCGCTGCAATCAAGGCCATTACAGCAAAGATGCCGAGAAGAAAGATAGAACTCGATCTTTTGGACAAGATAGAACCGGAAAGAGCGCCGGCGACCATGGTGATTCCCATGGTTGCAATCAGTTTCTTGCTGACAAAACGGTTCTTATGATGGACGATCACACCCGAGATCGACGCGGACAGGACCTGGACCATGGAGATGGCCGCCACGGTCTTCATGGTGAGCTGTCCCACGTGGAGGAACGGCGGCACATAAAGCAGCAAGGGAATCATGAAGATCGCACCGCCGAGACCGAGAAGACCGGATAGAAACCCGCCGCCCAGGCCAAGGGTAAATAAGGTGATACCTAAGTTTGCCGTCATCTTTGACCTCCATTCTCACAGCGTAATTTGCTTGGGAACCTTCCTGATGAATTTTTTAAGACATCTTCATCCATGTTTTTTAGGTATCATAGAGACTCTCAAAGGAAAATCAGGGACAACCTCTTTTTTTGGTTTTAAAATGTCAGGTTCATGTCAGCCTTCACAACCACTTCTTTATAATATGTAGCGGGGTCCGCGATTTCAACTCCTTCCACAAAGTTGTCTCTGTTCATACCGAACAACGGGACATTCAAAGGGCAGGCGAGCAGCCTTGCACCTTCCATATGCAACATAACAAACAGATCTTCCACGGTCGGGAGGTTCATCTCTTCCATCTTCTTCATCACTGCATTGCTTACCTCTTCCGGTGCGTCGGGCATACATTTAAGGTCTTTTACTTTATCCTTGTGAATCGCATTTACGCCGCGCGAGCCGAAAAAGATAGTTACCTTTGAGCCCTCCCTCAGAAGGCTCAGCGCCGTCATAAGCGCATTGTAAACCTGACATAATTCATCATGAAAACACATTACCGACACGTTCTTTATTATCTTCTCCATCTTTACACCCCCATCTGTAGTTAACAGCCCCTCAATATCTGATACTATGTCTTCATCCCGGTTATTGCATTAGTTACTCTTGAATAAACGATCAGTCAAACTTTTCTTTTGCGGCTCCGGTGTGGATAATCCCAAATGTCGGCAGATAACGGCTTCAAGTTTATCCACCGAAATATTCGATCCCGCGATAACAATTTCGTTCCCCACCATAATGGCCGGCGCCGCTGGTAAACCCTGCTTAAGATACTCTCTGGTGCGGTATTCCGCCCGGGGTTTTGTGATGGTTTCTATTTCTATTTCGTATTTGATGCCCAAACTGGGCATCATTTGCTTAAAATGGTTTCACGTTTTGCCATTCGGTTCATTTAGGAAGAATCTAACTTTAATTTTATTCATGTTTTTCTCCTTTTCTATGAATCCTTTATGTGATGAGAAGTTCATACCCGATCTTGACGGCCGTGGCTGCAATGATCACAGCCAGGATTTTACGGAGGACGGCTGTCGGTGTTTTCTGACTTACGGCCGCGCCGGCCTGCGCCCCGATCAGTACCCCTGCAACCAGGACCCCTGCTTTTAGATAGGGGATCTGGTTGGTTCCCATCCGGCCGATCAGAACCGAGACCGAGGAGACCATACCGATGACCATGGCTGTCCCGATGGTGATTCTTGTGGGGATGCGGAGGATATAAATCATGGCCGGAATGAACAGGAAGGCGCCTCCCTGACCGATGATGCCGGATAGAAGGCCGATGGACAAGCCGACGGCCAAGGCAAGAGGCCTGTTGAATATCAGATTCCGTACATCGGACTCCTGCCCGTCATATTCGGGAATTGGGAAGAACATCAGGATGGAAGCCGTCAGGGCCATGAGCGCAAAGAGGATGAGGATGGCCTCCGAAGAGACGACCTTGGAGCCGAAGGACCCTGCGAGGGACCCGGTTCCCATGCCGGATCCCATGACCCAGGCCAAAGGAGCGCTGACTTGTCGATGTCTTTTATGGGCGACGGCTCCGGACGCTGCGCCGAAAAAACTCTGGACCGAAGTCATGCCGGCCACTTCCTTCATGGAGAGGGCGCCCAGGCGCAGCGCCGGGGGGACATAGAGCAGGAGGGGGACCATGATGATCCCTCCCCCGATTCCCAGAAGTCCTGAGACAAAACCTCCGGAGAGGCCGAGCAAGAAGAGTATGGCCAGAAGACTCGTATCCATATCATTCAGTATGGGATGATAGGGCGGGAAAAGCAATTAAGTATTATTTGGGAAAGAATAAAGAGAATTTATAGCTTATTCTTTAACTACCTGTCAGGGGGGTTCTAAAAATTCCGGAAGAAGAACTCACCCGAAGAAGAATATACTTAAGGCAAAGACGATGTAGTATTTATTCTTCAGGATTTTCCAAAGCTCTTCCTTGAGATCTGATTTGAACTTTTCAGACGGTTTAATCGGCATTTGATCCGCCTCATGAAATTTTTCAAGCTCCTCAATCTCATCTGAACAGTTCAATTGCTGTTTCTGATCAGGATCATGCAGCCATGAATGTTTGGTGACTTTCTTTGCCATGCTGCTTTAACCTCCGTATATGACTTCATGATGACGATGTGCCAACAGGGCCTCCTCGAATTTAAAAAAATCGGTGAGGCTGATATCTTCATTCCGGATCGGATGGGCATCCCCCTCCTTTTGCCGCGATTTAACTGGGTTCATGTGCCTTCTAGTGATCCTGAAGATCCACTGATCCAGAGAGAATCCCTTGGTATATTGATCGAGTGTGCCGACCAATTCGATAAAAATCTCCTCGGTCATCTGTTCGGCCAGTTTTTTCTCGCCCACATGAAAAAAAGTATAATTATAAATCTTCGGGAAATAGGTCTCATACATCATTTCAAATGCCTTCTTGTCCTTTGAGAGAACCCCCTCAATAAGCGTGGTATCCGGAAATTGCATATCGCCCCCTAATTTTGCCTGGTTAATCAATCCGTTTCTGTCTATATAGTGGTTTGAAAAGGGGGAAAGTCACAAAAAAAATGATAAAAAACCGACTTTTTCTGAAAAATAAATGAAAAGTTTTATTTTGTCTGTAACAGGCAGGCGCACGAAAATGAAGGGAAAGTCTTATCCTTAGTGGTCCTGTTCGTAAATATGGTAACGTACCGAGAGGGTCGTAGGGCGGTCTCATCAAGGCGCGCGACTGAGGTGTACCCCTGTGGTACGCCGCAAGGAGCGGAACGCTGATCCGACCGCCCTACGGCACTCGAATGCGACCGTATTTACGAATAGGGCCACTTAGGATGGGTCTTCAGGTTCTTCTCTGATGGTCGTTTTTCTTAGATTTTTAAGATAGTCAAGATATTCTTCGGGTTTTTCCAAGAGTTCAATCCCCATTCCGCTCCGGCGGACCCTGGAGATTGACGCCAGGGTACGGCTGGCATGCACGACCTGCCCCTCCAGACGGATTACATGGCCGTTGGGATGATCTATCTCGAACTCGAGCAGGGTTCCCGGGGCAAAGGGCCGGTTGGTTCGAATAAAGAAGCCGTTGACTGAAAGGTTGCTGGTAAATGCGGTTTTGTCACATCGGCCTTGTCCGAACCTGATTCTGGTCCGGCTGATCTTTCTTGCAACCCTTCTCTTTTCGGACATAGGCTCCTCAAATAGGGATCATCTTGTATATCTTTGTAACAAAAAAAATTGCATAAAGCAATAGAAAAACCTTATTGAGACGGATGATTGCATGGGGGCCTACGGCATTCTTTGCTGTCGATGACTCTCTTACGTACGAAGGCATGATATTCACCATGGTCTTCCGCAATCCCGAGGAATTCATTCCCCGTGGTATGGCACCAGCTCGGCATATCCTCAACGATTCCCTGGTCGTCGGCGATGACCTCCAGGACCTGTCCGACCTCCATTCCCTTGATGGCCTGACAGGTCTTGGCGATCGGCATCGGGCAGATCAATCCAAAGGCGTCAAGGACTACATCCGCTTTTACGGCTGTCGTTTGCTTTGTTCCCATTGCTTCCTCCTTACCTTATATCAGAAGATTGATTTTAGCGTTTTCAGCATCGGCCAGGAACGTTGCAACGCCGGCTATACTGTCCACCACAGGGAGGAGATCATCCTTGGTGAGTCCCATGAATTCCATGGATTGTGTGCAGGCGATAAACTTGACCCCCATCTCCTTGCACATCTTCACCATCTGGTCGATGGATGGAAACTTAGGATGGGCCATCATCTTCTCCAGTGAAGGATTCGGTTTCTGATAACTGTCTCCGGTCTTGTCTTTTTTTAGGAGTTCGAGCCCCCAAAAGGTGAAGAAGAGAACCACATCCATCCCCATGGAAGCCCCGCCCAAGGCAAGATTAAAGGTAGCGATCAGTTTGTCAATCTCATTGCTGAAGACGATCAGGGCCATTTTTTCCGCCATACAGGTTCCTTTTTATTTTTATTTCGCGCCGCCGAGGGCATGTTCCCGGTAGTTCTGGATGGCGGCCTGGATAGCCTCCGCCGCCAAAACCGAGCAATGCCGCTTATGCGCAGGAAGCCCGTCAAGAGCCAGGGCCACGGCATCGTTGGTCAGTTTTTCAGCCTCTTCAAGGGTCTTTCCGATAATCATTTCCGTTGAAATGCTGCTGGTGGCAATGGCCGCAACACAGCCGAAGGTCTTGAACTTGGCCTCCTTGATCTTGCCATCCTCCACCTTGATCTGGATCTGCATCATATCCCCGCAGGTTGGATTTCCGACCTGGCTTTCTCCATCCGGATTCCGGATTTCCCCCATGTTTCTGGGATTATTAAAATGGTCCATGACCTTTTCACTGTAATCTGAATGCTGCATAGTCTTCTCCTTTCGATTCCCTATCCATGTCAGGAACGATTCCCGGGATAGATGGGAGACATCATTCTGAGCCTTTTAATGACCGGGGGCATCTCGGCAAGGACATAATCAATATCTTCTTCTTGGGTTTCCCTGCCGAGACTGAACAGGAGGGATCCCTGTGCCGTGGCATGGTCCACACCCATGGCCGTCAATACATGAGACGCCTTCAATGCCTTGGAAGAACAGGCTGAACCGCTGGCCGCCATGATCCCCCTGGAGACCAGCATCATGATCATCCCTTCACCTTCCACATATCTAACGCAAATATTCAGAAAGCCGGGAAGACGTTTCTCCGGATGACCATTCACCTTCAATTCATCGATTTGATTGATCAGCCCCTTTTCCAGTTTGTTTCGTAATGCGGCGATACGTTTCATCTCTTCAAGAATTTTTTCTTTTGCCATGACCGAGGCTTTTCCCAGCCCGACAATGGCGGGGACATCTTCGGTGCCGGCTCTCCGCCCCTGTTCCTGTATGCCCCCGTGGATCAGCGGCTGGATGCGGGTCCCCCTACTGATGAAAAGGGCGCCGGACCCTTTGGGTCCGTAAAAGTGCTGCCCTGAGATGGTGAGCAGGTCGACGCCCAATGCTCCCACGTCGACCGGGATATGTCCCACGGCCATGCGGGCGTCGGAATGGAGGGGGATCTTTTTCCCGCGTGTGATTTCTGCAATTTCACGGATCGGCTGGATGGTTCCCACTTCATGGTTGGCCAGCATCACGGAAACCAGGATGGTATCTTTCCTGATGGAACGGCCTACCTCATCAGGGTCTACCATCCCATATTCGTCCACAGGGAGATAGGTGATCTCGAAGCCCAGCCGTTCCAGCATCTTGCAGGAATGAAGCACACCGTAGTGCTCAATGGCCGATGTGATGATATGCTTTCCTTTCTTTTCCATGGCCATGGCAATCCCTTTGACAGCCAGGTTGTTGGCCTCTGTGCCGGATGCCGTGAAGAGGATCTCTTCAGGTTTGGCATGGATGAGGTCCGCCAATTCCGCTCTGGCCTGCTCGATAGCCTTCTTCGGGGCCGTACCGAAAACATGGAAGCTGGAAGGGTTCCCGAAATGCTCCAGAAAAAAGGGCTGCATGGCCTCAATGACCTCGGGATAAGGGCGTGTAGATGCAGCATAATCAAGGTAGACGATTCTGTTCATGGCGCGCTCCTTTTGCTGAGAAAGACCTCTTTTGAGATCTTTATGACCCTCCGGACAACGACTTTTCCACCAAATTCGCAAGGGTAGTCCCTGCGAGGACGCCGACCATGGCGTTTTGAGCATCTTTCCAGACATCCTGAATCCGGCAGCCGGTGTCCTCACTGCACAGGCTCTCTTCCATGGCACAGCGGTTTAGCGCAATGGGGCCTTCAATTCCTTCGATGATATCTTTGATCGTGATCTCTTCCGGAGGGAGCCCAAGGGTATATCCCCCTTTAAACCCGCGGTGGGATCGGACGAGCCCGGCCTTGGTCAGTATCTGAAAAATTTTTGATAAATAACTTTCAGGAATATTCTGGGTATTGGAGATATCACTGAGAAGCGTCACCCGATCCTTGGGCTGCATGGCCAGGTAAAGCATTCCTCGTATGCCATATTCTCCAGCCCGTGTGAGTTTCATAAAATCTCCCTGAACACAGGACAAAAAGTGTCCAATTTGTCTTAATTATAACCAAGTTTTTCCGGCTGTCAAGTTGAAAAAACTAATGAGAGAAAAAAACCGATCGGATGAAGACGGTTCATGAGTATTTCATATTTTGGATCTGCCGTCCAGAAAAGGATATTCGATGAGGTTCAATTGAATAGGGAGGGCAGGCCGGCAGACTCTGCGGCCCGTCCCGGAGATATGCCGATGCGTCTCATGCGCCATCCATGATTTCAAGAAAGGCTTTGAGACATACCGGGCAAGGAGGCATGTTTTTCAAGGACAGCGCCTGGTCAAACGATGCTTCGTCATATCTCCGGAACGGGCCTCTTGTCTGCCGGCCTGTGGTGCAAGAGGCCATGCACTACTTTGTTACGTATGAGAGATCCTTTCCGAGATAGCTCATGCTCGTAGGAATAATCATCTCCAGATCCACCAAGTCACTCAGCAGCATATTCCAGTAAAACCACCGGAAAAAGAGCTTTCCCATGTGGTTTAGCCGTGTCTCTTTCAACAATGAGAAGGGGCCGAAAGTAGGGAGCGGGAATCTTCCGGGAATCGGCTCCTGCTTGTAGTTGAAATCAATCAAGTGCGCCTTTTTGAAGCCGGTTTCAATAAAACAGTTGGAGTGCCCGTCAAAATCCGGGAGCGGCGCCCTTCCTTCCATCTCCCTCAGGAGGTTTCTCTCCACGATTCCTGCCTCGAAGTGGGCCACGGATCCGGCCTTGGAGGTATTGACGTTGGTGCAGTCGCCGATCACATAGATGTTGTCGTACTTCTGGGATTTCAGGGTGTTCGGATGCGTGAGGGCATAGCCGTTTCCATTTCCCATGCCGGCCTGATCGATGACTTCCGCCCCCACATTGGGCGGAATGGAGGCGAGGAAGTCAAAACGGACCTCCTGCCCATCATGGGAGATGATCTTCCCCTGGTCCGAACGGACCTCGGCCACAGGGAAGTTAGGGGTTACCTTGATCCCCTTTGCCTTGAACATGTCCCCCAGCATACGTCCGGCCACCGGTTTGGTAAAAACTCCCTGCGCGCTGGTGACCACTTCCAAGTCCACTTTATGGCGGATCCCTTTGAGGTGAAAGAAGTAGTCGGCCAGGCAGATAAACTCGATCGGCGCAACCGGGCACTTTATGGGATATTCTGCAATGTTCAGGACCAGCCTCCCTCCATCAAAATCCTCCAGGGCCTTCTGCATATCCAGGGCTGACGGCATGGTATAGTAATAAAATACGTTTTTGCCGTAGCCTTCCTCAAGCCCCGGAACCTCTTCCGGCGCGATCCTGCAGCCGAGGCCGAGGATCAGCCAATCATACTCAAACGACTCATCTGCGGTCTCCACGCGGTTATTTTCCGGGTCGAGTCGGGTGATAGGTTTATTTATAAAGTTTACGTCCTTGGGGAGAAGATCCTTGGTATTTTTCACGCTTCCTTTTTCATCGGTGTAACCGTGTAATTTGAAAGGAACAAAAATCAGGCCCGGTTGATAATAATGTTTTTCGCTTTTGTCTATGACGGTGATGTCCCATTCAGAGACTTTGAGTCTCCGGCGCATCTTGTGTGCCATCATGGTTCCTGCTGTGCCAGCCCCTAAGATCAGAAGTCGTTTCATGGTCTTTTCTCCTTTTGCTGCCGGTTATCAAAACGAAATTAAAAAAAGGCCTATCCATCTAAAATTCTATGGATAGGCCTTCCTGATTTCCTATCCACTTCGGCAGCCATGGATGCCTTTATTTTCCGGCCCATGGCTTTGCTCCCCGTGACGGGTCGCCTTTATCGGTGGATATAATACTATTTTAACTTATAATATCATTTTGTCTGACTTATAGTTTTATTATAGATTAATTATGTCAGTTTGTCAATGCTTCTATACACCCATGAGTATGCGATTAGAGTCGAATAGGGGAATCACGGAATCGCCCGGTGAGGTTCCGGAGAGTTTCAGGAAGAGCATGACAAAAGAATTATTTATTCCAAATAAGGGCCGAAAGTTCGAGATAATTCTTTGAATGTTTAAAAAGTTGAATTATAATGTATATAAACAACTTAGAAGATAACCAAACATTTTAAAAATCTTCAATAGCGTCATCGGGCAGACGATATGACAAGACCAAAGGATATCTACGATCTTTTTTCGATCTGGTCTCCATATAAGAGAATTTCCTATACCATCAACGGCGTGATCATGGGACTGGGAGCGCCTTTGGGTTGGCTTTTTATACTCCTCCTGTTTTTCCGTCCTCCGGGTTTCTCCATAGCGGATTTCATGATTCATGAGATCACGTATTCACCACAGCAGGTTTTTCTATACCTGTATATGACCTTCGGAACCTCTTTAGTGATGAGTGTGACCGGGTATCTGGTCGGCAGAGGCTTTGACTGGAATGAAGAGAAAACGGATCAACTGCACCGGGTTCAAAGTCAGATTGAAGAACAGAAGAAGGAATTCGAATCCCGGTTTAAACAGCTCCGCAGCGACATGTCCAATCTGTATCAGATCGGAGCCGACATACAAAGGACCCTGAGCAAGGACCAGGTTTTGAAACTGATCGCCGAGGGAGCGAACCGAATCCTGAGCTTTGACAGGATCAATATCTTCATGCTTGATCAGGAGAGAAAGGTTCTCGAATGCAGGGAGTCCAGAGGGCATCAGGGGACAGGCTGGAGAAACCTGCGGATTCCCCTTTCCGAAAAAAGGGGGGCCCTGATCAAGACGATCCAGGAGAATAAGGTCTATCTCATCCAAGATATATCAGAGATGTCTCCCGACTTTCGTCTGGGACCGCCGTTTGACCGGATCCCCGAACTCCGGTCCAAATCCTTTGCCTGCATCCCCCTCCGGGAGCGGGGCGTACCGATCGGCCTGATCGCGGTGGACAATAAGTACCGGAGAAATCCGATTCGGGACGAAAACCTCTCGACGCTGCAGATCCTTGCCGATCAGGGGTCTATTGCCCTGACCAACATCTCTCTGTTTCAAGGGATCCATGGGCTGCACCGGGAATTGGGGCGGAACTTCACGGAACTTCTCAATCAGAAAGGGCAGTTTTCAAAGATCGTCAAGGAACTTTCAAACCGGGCCGAGATGATATCAACCCATATTCAGCAGCTTGCAAGGAGCACCGAAGGACTTTCAGAGACGGTCAACAATACATCCGCTTCTGTGCACGAGATGTCCGGTTCGCTGAATGAAGTGGCTTTGGGTGTGAAGATCTTATTTGAAGAGGCGGAGAATACCGTTTCCTCCACCACGGAGATGAACCAGTCGATCCGGGAGGTGGAAACCCACGCCAAGGAGTCCAGTTCTCTCTCCGAGCAGGTCAAGAAGGAAGCCGATGAAGCGGTCTCCTTGGTACAGGACTCGATCCGGGGGATTGGGAAAATCCATGATATCGTCATGGAGTCCGTTGAAGTCATGGGGAAACTCGGCCGGAAAGCAGAAGAGATCGGGCATTTTTTAGAGGTCATTAATCATATTAATGAAAAAACCAATGTCCTGGCGCTGAATGCATCCATCATTTCTGCCCAGGCCGGCGAACAGGGGAAGAGTTTTGCTGTAGTCAGCAACGAGATCAGGGCCCTTTCAGAACAGACGGCGACCTCATCCAAAGAGATTGAACTCATGATCATATCGGTACAGGATGAGGTTCGTAAGGCCGTCACCATGATCCAGTCCATTCCCAGCCATATTGAAGTCGGTGTCCAGCTTTCCCGCCGATCCGCCGATGCCCTGGACAAGATATTGAAGCGGGCGCTCAACTCCATGGAGATGACACAGAAAATTGAACAGGCCGCTCGTGAGCAGGTCAAGAGCACAGAGGTGGTCTCCCATGCTTTTGACCGGGTCAAGGAAATGATCCAGCAGATGACTAAGAGTATCGGTGAACAGAATCAGGGGAGCCGTGTCATCGCCCAGGCCAATGAGAACATGAGAAAGCTTACCGAGGATGTGGCCAAAGCCACTGCCGACCAGTCTGATGGGCTTCAGACCGTATACCGGATGGTGACCCAGGTCTCCGACATGGTGGACGCTTTGTTTATGGAAGCGGAAAAGAGGAAACAGGAAAGCGAACTCATTATTCAGGGGATTCATGTCTTGTCTTCAGAGGTCAAGGAGATCCAGCCATGATGTCGGACCCTTCAGTCATTGATTATGTGGCCAAGGACGAGGTCCATAACAAGCTGGTTCTGATTATTCAGGAGGACCGCCCGTGGGCCGATGTCCGGACCATGCACAGACAGCTCAGAGCCAAGATCGATACCTACTACGGTTACATCATGGATCCGGCCTTTGCCAGGGAATATCCCGGGATCCAACCCGAGAATGTGATGATTACCCTCTTCTGTACAAAGAATCCCGGCCCGGAAAGCCTTCAGTTCTTCCAGTATGTCCGCCAGGTTCTCGCCCAGGACAAGATCAGCTTTAATTACACCGCCCACTCTATGCCCCCTCTGGGGGGATCGGGCATGGTTCATTGATTTTGTTTTTTTGATTCCCTGAAAAAATTCCTCCTGCCGGACTCCTTGAACCGAACCAGTCCGGATAGGGTCTCATTGACCGGCGTGGGTATCGCATGTTTTTGACCCAGGCGGGCAATGGCGCCGTTTATGGCATCAATCTCCGTTTTTTTCCCATGGCGGATATCCTGGAGCATGGAAGGAAAATGAGAAGCGGTCGGGGGGATCAGCCTGTCAAACAGAATCTCCAGATAGGCCTCCGGGGAGGGCCAGTCCAGAGTGATGTGATCTGCATTGGCCACGGCAAAGGCCTCCACGATGATCTCCCGCATCAGCGCTTTTGTAGATTCGTTTTCAAGAAGTTTTCCGTAGTTGATCTCAAGAATGGATGCAGGAGCGTTCAGCGCCGCATTGTAGAGCACCTTGCCCCAGATATACCGTTCTATTTCCCGCGTAGCCATGCAGGGGATTCCGGCCCCATCGACGGCCGCCGCAATTTCTTCTGTTTTCCGGGCAGGAAACCGGCTCCCCCTCATGGGTCCCACCACGACGCGGTCTGCATAGACCGTGACCGCAACCTCGCCGGGATTGCGGATCTCCGCTCCGAAGATGACCCGCCCCCCCAGGGTCCTGTCCGGGCCCACGATTTCGGCAATGGTCTCCAGGTTTCCCAGACCGTTCTGCAGGGAGAGGATCGGAACCGGATCCAGGATATGGCGGTCAAGTTCGGAAACCGACTCCCGGGTCTGGTAGGACTTGACCGTGAGGAGGACCAGATCGAGCCCCCCTTCGTCTGGTAGCGAACTCAGTGTCCGCAGGTTGGTGACCGTATGATCGCCCCAGATCCCGGAGATGTGCAGGCCTTTGGCCTGAATGGCCTCCATGTGCCAGGGACGCCCGACCAGGGTCACTTCATGGCCGCCTTCGGCCAGAAACCCGCCGAACACGCTTCCGATGGATCCAGCGCCCATGACCAGGATCTTCAAGGTTTTTCGCTCTCCTTAATAAAGAATTTGAAAAAGGAGAAATTTGTTTTTTCATTTTTACAAAATAGGTTCCATCACGGGGTCTTTCTGATATAGAAAAACCTCGCCTCGGGATCAGACCACCTCAATCTTTTTGGTCTCCATCCAGTATCCGTGGATATTGCAGAGGATCTTGACATGGATCTCCGTGGATTCTGAAAGAGCAAGATTCAGGACAATGGACGGGGTGACCCCCTCGTAAGAGAGATTGATCTCGGCCAGAGGGATGCCGCCCTTTTTCATGACATGAATCCATTCGATATGGTGCGGCTTTTCCATGGGGTGGATGACCCTGCCGATTCGGATATGGAGGTTGAAGGACTCCATTTTTTTTACCAGGTCGGGGACGTCGATCAAGGGGACGTGCTTCATCTCCAGTTCCGAAATGATCTTCGGGTCTTTCAGGGTCTGATAGACTTCCTGCGATGGTTGAGTCATCTGGGGGAAGGCAGGATGTGCTTCCATGAGAGCCAAAGTTCCTGCAGTCAGCGCCATCCCCGTTTCCATAAATTCCCGCCGGCTGAAATTTTTCATGTCTCTCCCTCCTCAGTTAAAAAGCGCTCTGCATCCAGGGCGGCCATGCACCCCATGCCCGCCGCGGTGATGGCCTGCTTGTAGACCGGATCGACCACGTCACCTGCCGCGAAGACACCGGATACGCTGGTGCGCGTTTTCCCCTTGAGAGCGATGTACCCCTTTGCATCGAGCTCGATCTGTCCCTGGAAGACTTTGGTGTTGGGCGCATGCCCGATGGCGATGAAGACCCCTTCGCAGGGGATGTCCGTGACCTCTCCACTCTTGACATTTCTGATCCGGAGTCCCGTGACCTGTGCTTTGTCCTCGCCGAGGATCTGTTCGATCACTGAGTCCAAAACGAAATGGATTTTTTTATTGGCCGAGGCCCGGTCCTGCATGATTCTCGAGGCCCGGAATTCATCTCTCCGGTGTACGACCGTGACCTTGCTCGCAAATCGGGTAAGGAAGATGGCCTCTTCCAGGGCCGTGTCTCCGCCCCCGATCACGGTGATCTCTTTGTCTCGGAAAAAGAACCCGTCACAGGTCGCGCAGGCCGAAACCCCTCGGCCCATCAAACGTCTTTCGCTCGGAATTCCGAGCAGCCGGGCCGAGGCCCCGGTGGCGATGATCACCGTCTTGGACCGGATCTCCTCATGGTTATCCAGCCGGATCATAAAAGGGCGGGTTGAGAAGTCCGCGGATTCGACCTGTGCGGAGATGATTTCGGCGCCGAACCGGAGGGCCTGTTTCTTCATCTCCTCCATCAACTCAGGGCCCATGATCCCCTGGGAAAAACCGGGAAAGTTTTCTACCTCGGTGGTGATGGTCAGCTGCCCGCCGGGCTGGGGTCCTTCTATCAGCAGGGGTGCGAGATCAGCCCTCGCGTTATAGATTGCCGCGGTATAGCCTGCGGGTCCTGAGCCGATAATCAAGATATGACGGATCATTCCTTCCTCCTATGCCGATTATGAATATGTTCGGGATTGTAATCAACCTTTGCGGGTTTGTAAAGCGCTTTTCTGAAACAAGAGACGGCCGCTGAACCGAGTCACGATGGCTGGAAGACCGTCAGGCTTGATTCAGAAAATCATAAGCCGGCCGTGCCGGTCGTAAATCCAGGGATGGATCAGAAGGGCCTTCTTCAAGATTGATTCTCTCTTCTCTTTGCCGTATGATAAACAGGTATTGCCGTGGGTATGAAATTCTACAATCCGAGATTGAAAGAAGGAGTGAAAAGGGAATGGGTAAGATAAGAAAACCGCATCCGGTCATGCTTTTTATCGGGATGCTCTCCTCGGATGTCGTCCTTATGGACGAAGCAGTCATGCTGCTTCAGACTGCGTTCGGCCCGATTCTTCATCAAACTTCGGATCTCTCCTGGAGGCACACCGATTATTATGTTGAAGAGCTGGGCGAAAATATCTTCCGGAGGTTTCTGTTTTTTCAAGACCTGATCCTGCCGGACAGGATCGCCGGCATCAAGGTCGAGACCAACCGGATCGAAGAACGGTATATGAGGAGAGTAGAGGGGAAGCCTCTCCGTCGGATCAATCTGGACCCCGGGTATCTCGACGCATCGAGGATTGTTCTGGCTACGACCAAGGATTTTTCCCACAGGATCTATCTGGCCCATGGGATCTATGCCGAGGTGACCCTGTGCTTTGTCCGGGGGAGCTTCCGCCCGTTTGATCATACCTATCCGGACTACCGTTCCGGGGAGACCCTGGAGATCTTTCACCGGATGCGGGAGCGGTTTGTTCAAAGATATAAAAAGAATGGGATTTGAGGGTGACGCTTATAGCTTCATAAGCTCCACGTCCCCCCAAACCCCCATGGATTCTCCTGCAATGATGAGCCCGCCCTGCACGCCGGGGATGGATGCAAGAAAATCGAGCCCCTTCTGGATATCCCGGGGGCTCTGCACGCGATTTCCGGCAGCCGTGGCGGCCGCATCGGCCAGGGCCGCAGACGAGGAGAGAACCGTGACGGCGTCACACTTCCCGAAGCTGAGGGAGTGCCCCACGGTCCCGGAGGAGGTACAGATCCCCAAAGGGGTTTGGTCATGTTTAATCCGGATTCCGATCCGGCGGCTGAAAGAGGAACGGCCTGCAAAGATGGAGACCGTCCGCTCCTCAGCGGACGCGAGGAAGATGTCCCCTCCGTTCTCCACGATCAGCTCTTTGGATTCCCTGAGAAGGTCCCTTCCCACAAATTCGGCAATGGCGCCGGCTACGGCGGCCATGGGGCCTACGCCCGCGGTCTTGCCGGCCGTGGCCATGACCTGAATCAGATCAAAGGCCTCCGGTTCCACGTCCAGGGGTTCAAGGGTAGTCAGGAATTCGGGATGATTCCGGATATAATGCTCGAGATGGCGGCGATATTGCCTGACGATTGAGAGGGCCGAGTCCTTAAGGTCGGAGTCGGCGGAGATCCAGAGGTCGGTCTCCTTGACCATCACATGGAACTGGACAAGGCCGGCGCCTTGCATGAAGCTGCGGTATGCCCTTTTCTCATAGGCCATTTGAAAGTTTCAACATCTCTTTGGCATGCTGTACCGTGGTCCGGGTCATCTCGATCCCGCCGAGCATCCGGGCGATCTCCTGAATCCTATCCTTGCTCTCGAGGCGGCGGGCCGTGACCCGGGTCCGTCCGTCCTGAACTTCTTTTGCAATATGGTAGTGGGTGTTTCCCTGACTGGCGATCTGGGGAAGGTGGGTAACGCAGATGACCTGGCGGTCCCGGGCCACAAAGGCAAGCCTTTTCCCGAGGACTTCCGCAATGCCCCCGCCGATACCGGAGTCGACTTCATCGAAAACCAGGATCCCGACCCGGTCCACGCCGGCGAGCACCGTCTTGATGGCCAGCATGATCCGAGAGAGTTCCCCGCCGGAGGCGATCCGGGAGAGCGCTTTGGGTTCCTCTCCCACATTGGGTGAGACCAGGAATTCCACCTGGTCCATGCCCTTTGAGGTGAGGGCCCGGCCTCGTGTATCCGCAGGATCTTCGGGCCTGGCCGGATATTTTTCCATCTGCGCCACAAACCGCGTCCCGGACATCCCCAGGACGGCGAGTTCCTTCTCCAGCGCGCGCTCCATGCTTCGAGCTGAGCTCCTGCGGGATTTCGAGAGATCTTCAGCCAGCTTTGCTGCGGCAGTGAGGGCCTTATTGCAGGCCTCATTCAAGAGAGAGTGGTCCGCCTCGTCTCCGGTCAGCCCCTTCAGATCCTCTTCCGCGGCCTGCCTGAATTGCAGGATCTCTTCGATGGTCGGGCCGTACTTACGTTTCAGGTGACGAAGGCCCTCCAGCCTCTCCTCTACGGCTGCGAGCCGGTCCGGGTCCGGTTCTATGCGGGAGAGATAGTCCCGGAGGGTACGCGCCATGTCCTCGATACGGTACTTTACCTCTTCCCCCTGCTTGGACAATGCCTCGATCCTCATATCGATGGAGGAGAGTTCGCTCAGGCTCCCTATGATCCGGCCGATCCGGTCCGAAACCGCGCCTTCTGATTCATAAAGCTCGGCATAGGCCCCCTGGGCCAGGGATGCGATCCGTTCCGTGTTCCTCAGCACCTGGATTTCCCGGATTAGGTCCTCTTCTTCGCCGGGTTCCGGATTGAAATCCATGATCTCCCTGATCTGGTACTGAAGAAAATCGATCCGGCGCGGGAGGTCCTTCCCTTCTCTCTCAAGACGATGCAGCTTTTCTTTAAGGCGGGTGAGTTCAAGGTAGACTTCTTTGTATTGCGACAATATGGGGGAAAGACCGCCGAACGCATCGAGGAGATCAATATGATGCTCCCGGTTCAGGAGGGAATGGTGTTCGTGCTGACCATGGATGTCCACGAGGTTCTCGCTGATCTGGGAAAGGATCCCGGCCGTGGCAGGATCCCCGTTCAGCGTGATCTTTGCTTTTCCGGATCGGCTGAGGTTCCGGTGGACCATGAGCTCTCCGTCCGGTATCTCGATGCCCAAGTCCCGGATCCGCTGGATCTGTTCGGGCTGTCCGCGCAGATCAAAGCAGGCGGTGATGCGGGCCTGCTCCTCTCCGGTCCGGATCATTTCAGGCGAGCCCCGTCCTCCCAGAATCAGGCCCAGGGCGCCCACGAGGATGGATTTCCCCGCCCCGGTGTCTCCGGTAATGATGTTCAGTCCGAGGTCGAATGTGAGTGAGATATCTTCTATGATGGCGAAATTCTGGATACGAAGATCACGGAGCATCCCTGTCCCCTCATAGAAGAATCTCGAGCAAGGCATCGATCCCGTCCACGCCGACGAGTTCCATGCCGAGGGCATCCACTTCGGAGAGTGAACGCTTGGGTAAAATGCAGCGCCTGAATCCGAGTTTGGCGGCCTCACGGATCCTGGCCTGGGGCCGGCTGACCGAACGGACTTCTCCTCCGAGACCGGTCTCTCCGAAAACAAGGGTCTTCTCTCCCATGGGGATCCCCCTGAAATTGGAGACCACGGCGGAGATGATTCCAAGCTCCGCGGCCGGTTCGGTCAGGGTGATCCCGCCCACCACATTGACGAAGACGTCCTGGCTGTTCAGGGGGATGCCGGCCCGCTTCTCCAGGACGGCGATCAGGAGATTCACCCGGTTCTTGTCCACTCCGGTGGTCATCCTCCTCGGAACGCCGAACTCCACGGGTGTGACCAGGGCCTGAAGCTCGACAAGGATCGGCCGGGTTCCCTCCATGCTGGCCACGACCACGGACCCGGGGACGGCGCTCTGGCGTTCTGCAAGAAACATCTCCGAAGGGTTCTTGACCTCTACAAGGCCTTGTTCCTTCATCTCGAAGACGCCGATCTCCTGAGTGGACCCGAAACGGTTTTTGATGGTTCGGATGATCCGGTAGGCATGTCCCTGGTCCCCCTCGAAATAGAGGACCGTATCCACGATATGCTCGAGGACCCTGGGCCCTGCAATGCTTCCGTCCTTGGTCACATGGCCGATCAGAAAGACTGAGATATCCTTTTGCTTGGCCATGCGGGTGAGGATGCCGGCGACCTCCCTAACCTGGCTGACAGAGCCCGGGGCGGACTGGATGGTGTCCGTGTAGACCGTCTGTACCGAATCGATAACGACCATGCCGGGGGAAAGGTCGGAGATGACCTGCATGACCCCCTCAAGACAGTTTTCGGATAAGAGCTTAAGTGAAGAGCGGTTGATGCCGAGACGGTCGGCTCGGATCTTCACCTGCCGGAGGGATTCTTCGGCCGTGACATATAGGATCTCCTGTCCCTGACGTGACAAGGAGTCGGCGATCTGAAGCAACAGGGTGGATTTTCCGATGCCGGGGTCGCCCCCGATCAGGGTCACCGAGCCCTGGACCAGCCCGCCCCCCAGGACGCGGTCCATTTCAGAAAGTCCGATCGGGATCCTCTCTTCCTGATCCTTGCTGACCTCACCGAGCGAGACCGGTTCGGGCCGGACATGATTTTTGGAAAAAGTTCCGGATGCCTCACGTTCTTCTATGAAACTGTTCCATTTGCCGCAGTCCGGACACCGGCCGATCCATTTGTAAGTCTGGTATCCGCAGGACTGGCAGGCGAAATAGCTCTTTATCTTGGTCATGATGGGGTTTTACTCTCTTCCGTGTTTAAGTTTAACCATGCAGAAATTGGAAATCAATATTTTTAAACATGAAACGTCAACCGGATCAGTTCTTGACCGGGAGGAGGCTCAAGAGATCCTTGATATCCTCGTCCTCGAACTGGATCCCCGCCCCGTAGAACAGGGAAGAGTCCTCGTTGTTCAGGAAGTTGTCATATCCGGCAGTCAGATAGAAAAATTTCAGGAAATTGTAATCGCCTCGGACCTTGGAATGGGGCCCGCCCCCGAAGCTGTTTTCTCCCTTCAGGTCCCAGACATCCAGATGGAGCGCTGCCTGATTGCCGAAGAAGGTATGATCGACCCCGAGACCGCCGGTAGTCTCCTCAAGGCCGATCCGGAAGGAGGTCTGGCCGAAACTCCTTCCGAACATCGCCGTGTACATCAACCTGTCCGAGGTCTTCTCCTCCAATACGGTCTGGGTCACGTCGGTCGGGTAGTAGGCCGACCCGGCGCCGGTTCCGGTATTGGTGATATGGGAGGTCGTCAAGGTTTGGGAAAAATCACCCTTGGACCCTTCAGGACTGACCAGCTCGAAAAGGTAGAACTTGTCTTTTCTGGGCTGCAGCTTGAGGGAGACGTATGCCTTGGAATCCTTGGCTTCAACAAGATCTTCATTGCGCAGCGACACGAAGGTCTTGTATTTTTTCTTGACGCCGAGAACGTCGTTGGCCGAGACCAGGGCATTGTTCAGGTTTCCCGAGATGTCGTCCTCATTGACCAGCCGCCCCAGTGTCCCTTTGCCTTCGTCCACTTTTCTGAAGATGCTGTCGATGGACTCGCTTGCCGTTCGGGCGTGGCTTACGGTTTTTCGGAAATCATCCCTGTTTTGCTTGACCGTCTGGTTCAGGTTCGCTGTGAGTTCGTCGATGTTTGCAAGAACGCGGTCAAAGCGTTCATTGTTCCGCTCCACAATACGGTTCAGGTTTCCGCTCAGGTCCCGAAAGTTCTGCACGATCTCACGCATCGAGAGTTCGCCTTCCTGGGTTCCCAGCGCCCCGCGGAGGGAAGAGGAGACGGCCTTGACGTCGTCCGCGATCGAGGAGAGCTTGCTGACCAGCTTCCCGATATCCTCGCTTCCCGGCGGCGCCATAAGGGTCTCCCCCTCCTTGATGGACTCCCCGGATTTGCCGAGCGAGATCTCCAGATACTTGTCGCCCAGGAGGCCGAGCGAGCGGATATAGGCCTTGGAGTCCCGGTCGATCGAGATCCCGGGATCAATCCTGGCAATGACATTGGCCTTCCCATCCTTGAGCTGAATGTCATAGACCTTGCCCACCTCCACACCGGCGATTTGGACCGAGGAATCCTTGCTCAGCCCGGCCGCGGAATCGAAGAGAAGATTGATCATCTTCCCCGATTTTTTCCCTACATGAATTTCCCCGACACGAAAAGACATATAGGTCAGGATCAGGATCCCCATGAATACGAAGAGGCCTACTTTGGCCTCGGCACTGAGTTTCATTTGGCGCTCCTTTCCATCAATTCTTTTTCAAGATCTTCAGTGATCGGGCCCACCGCGCTGCCCGCTATGAACTGGCGGACATAGGGATTCTCCGTGGCCTGGATCTCCGAGGGGGCGCCGATCTGCAGGATCTTCCCCCTGTAGAGCATGGCAATCCTGTCCGCTATCTTGTACGCACTGACCATGTCATGGGTGATGGCTACGGAGGTCACATTCAGCTTTTCCCGCATGTCGATGATCAGGTTGTTGATCATATCGGCGTTGATGGGGTCGAGGCCGGTGGTCGGTTCATCATACAGGAGGATCTGAGGTTCCATGGCGATGGCCCTGGCCAGACCCACCCGTTTCTGCATACCGCCGGAAAGTTCCGACGGGCGAAGGTCTTCCACATCATAGAGCCCGACCATGGCCAGCTTTTCACGGGCTTTTTCCCGGATCTCCTTGTTCGACAGGCGGGTATGCTGTTTCAGACCGAACCCCACGTTTTCCCATACGGACAGAGAGTCGAACAGGGCGGCCGCCTGAAAGAGCATCCCGAATTTTTTTCTCACCTGGTTCAGCTCATGTTCACTGACCTGAGCAATATCTTCTCCGGCCACGTAGATCCGCCCCGTGTCCGGACGGAGGATGCCGATGATGTGCTTGATCAGGACGCTCTTGCCGGATCCGCTCCCCCCGATAACGACCATGCTCTCACCTTCCTTGATCTCCAGGTCCACTCCCTGAAGCACATGGTTCTCGCCAAAGGATTTGCTCAACTCTACAATTTTAATCATGGCTTTTTAATTTCCAGCAGTCCGGGTTCTCCCCATCTCGGTTTTTTTCTTTCCCCTGCTCCGGACCGGATCAAAACAGGATGGCCGTCATGAAATAGTCCGAGATCAGGATCAGCATGGAGGAGATGACCACGGAACCCGTGGTGGCTTTTCCCACCCCTTCGGCTCCCCCCTGGGTGTAAAAACCTTTGTAGCAGCCGATCAGGGAGATGATCAGGCCGAAGACGGCGGCCTTCAAGAGGCCGCTGTAGATGTCGTTATACTCCAGGTAGTCCCAGGTCCTACGGAGATAAACCGTCTGATTCGCGTCCAGGATGGTCACGCTCACAAAGAGCCCCCCGTAGATTCCCACGATATCCGAAAGGACCGTCATGATCGGGAGCATCACCAGGCCGGCAATCAGCCGGGGAACGACCAGATATTTGATCGGATTGGTTGCCAGGGTGTAGAGGGCGTCAATCTGTTCGGTCACCCGCATGGTTCCGAGTTCCGCCGCCATGGCCGATCCGGCCCGGCCGGCGACGATCAATCCGGTCAGCACAGGTCCGAGTTCCCGGGTCATGGAGAGGGCCACTACCGTGCCGACCAGGCTTTCTGCATTAAAGCGCTGGAATCCGGTATGGGTCTGAAGGGCGAGGACCATCCCGGTAAAGGTGGCCGTGATCAGGACAACCGGGATCGAATGGACGCCGACCTCCAGCATCTGTTTAATGGTATTCTTGAAAAAGAAAGGGGGCTGGAAAGTCCAGACCAGGGCATTGAAGAAAAGCATGATCACCTTTCCGATCTCTTCAATGCCATTCAGGATCCAGCCGCCCAGGAGTTCCAGGAAGTCAGACACATAACCGGTCCCTTGACCTTTATTCTCCATGTTCACCTCTTCCGTAGACACGGGGGACCCTGCGGCCGATGCCGCAGAGGACCTCATAGGCAATGGTATTCCCCCATCGGGCGAGGTCCCATGCCGTGATTCGGTCTCCTTTGTCCTCTCCGATGAGGGTCGCCCGGCCTCCCAGGTTTGCCTCCGGGATATCGGTGACATCAATCAGGGTCATGTCCATGGTGACCCTCCCCACCACGGGGGCCCTTCTCCCGTTCACCAGGACCTCGGCCCGGTTGGAGAGGGATCGGGAATACCCGTCTGCATATCCCACGGCAAGGGTGGCGATGCGGCTCTTCCGCCGGGTGACGAAGGTGCGCCCATAGCTGAGCGGGGTTCCGGCCGGGACTTCCTTAAGGTGGATGATTCTGGTATTCCACGAGAGGACCGGCTGCAGGTCCACTTTGCCTGGAAACGAATCCGACGGCATATACCCATAGAGCATGATCCCCGGCCGTACCATATTGAAGAGCGCCGGCGGGAAACTCATGACGGCCGCGCTGTTGGAGATGTGCCGGAATGGAATCCGGATCCCGAGATCTGAAAGATGATCGAGAAGCGCCTGGAACTTCTTGAGCTGCCCTTCTGTAAAGGCCTTGTCCTCCAGGTCTGCATCGGCAAAATGGGAAATGATCCCCTCCACGTTCAGCCCCGGGAGTTGGGCGATCTTCGGAATGTCCTTCAGGGCCTCATCCGGGTTCAGCCCCAGGCGTCCCATGCCGGTGTCCACCTTGATCTGGACCGGGATCCCATGTCCCAGGCCCTGAACCATCCGGGAGAGTTCTTGGGCCCAGGGAAGATGGTAGAGAACCGGGGTGAGATTCCAATCCAAAAGCAGGCTATGCTCTTCAGGGAAGACCCCCCCTAAAACCGTGATGGATCCATCTATGCCGGCCTCCCTGAGTTTGATCCCTTCTTCTACGGTCGCCACACCGAAGAACCGGATCCCTTCCTCCTTCAGCGCCCGGCTGATTTCGACGGCGCCGTGCCCATAGGCGTCCGCCTTGACGACAGCAAGGATTGCTCTCTCAGGGCCCGCCAACCGCATGACCTGATGAAGATTATGCCGCAGGGCCTGCAGGTTGATTTCAGCTATAGTGGGACGTGGACTCGGCATAGTCCTTTTCCTGTTCCCGGGGGCTGTAGTTTTGAAACAGGGTATATTTCTTTTCAAAATGAAGGGGAACCATTCCTGTGGGTCCGTTTCTCTGTTTCCCGATAATGATTTCGGCCTTGCCCAGGTTGTCCTCGGTCTCTTTATAGACTTCATCCCGGTAGACAAATAGAATCACATCCGCATCCTGCTCGATGGCGCCCGATTCGCGAAGGTCCGAAAGCTGAGGTTTTTTATCCTGCCGGGTCTCCACGCCCCGGTTCAACTGGGACAGCGCGATGACCGGAATACGCAGTTCCTTGGCCAGGGCCTTGAGAGAACGGGAGATCTCGGAGATCTCCTGTTCACGCCGTTCCGAGGAGGTCTGCCCGCGCATCAGTTGCAGGTAGTCCACGATGATCAGAGAGATGCCGTGTTCCATGGTCAGTCTTCGGCTCTTGGCCCGCATCTCCAGCACGGAGATGGCCGGCGTATCATCGATAAAAATGGGCGCCTCGGAGAGTTCTCCCGCTGCCAGCGTCAACCTCGGCCAGTCGGATTTCGAAAGCTGGCCGGTGCGTAAACGGTGGGCGTCCACTTTTGCTTCTGCACAAAGCATGCGTAAGACCAACTGTTCCTTGGACATCTCCAGGGAAAAAATAGCCACGGGTTTTTTTGCCTTGATTGCCGCATACTGGGCGATGTTCAGACAAAGGGACGTCTTTCCCATGGATGGACGTCCTGCGACGACAATCAGGTCGGAGGGTTGGAATCCCGATGTCTTGATATCCAGATCCGTAAATCCGGTCGGAATGCCGGTGATCAGTTCCTGCTTCTCATAAAGGCGCTCGATGACCTCGAAACTGTCTTTAAGGATGCTGCGGATATCCACGAATCCCCTGCGGATGTTCTCGCCTGAGATTTCGAAGATCCGCTTTTCCGCGGACTCCAGCAGTTGTTCCACGCTCAACCCCTCACTGAATCCCTCTCGGACGATATCTGTGGCCACGTGGATTAATCTGCGGGCGATCGATTTCTGCTTGACGATACGGATGTAATGCAGGATGTTTGCCGCCGTAGGAACGACATCGGTCAGTTGGGAGAGATACGCCGTTCCGCCCACGCTATCCATGAGGTTCTTTCGTGAGAGGTGCTCCCGCAGGGTCACCAGGTCTATGGCCTCGCCGGCCATGTTCATCTGGGTCATGGCGGCGAAGATCTTCTGGTGGCCGGTCGTATAGAAATCGGCGCTGACGATCTGCTCCAGGGCCTTGTTCATGGCCGTGTTCTGAAGCAGGATCGACCCCAGCACCGCCTGTTCGGCCTCGATGTTCTGAGGAGGGACTTTCTCCAGGATTTCTCCGGATGGGAGCAAGGTTTGTTTCCTCACGAATTCATAAGTTTTTTTTGGGAAGCAGCCGGCGAATCTTTCCGATCAATTCATGGTTGAGACATCAAAAGAAGTCATTCCTTATCTTCTACGATCCAGACCTTCAGATTCGCAGTCACCTCCGTATGCAGTTTGATGGGGACACTATAGACTCCGAGTTGTTTGATCGGTTCTTCCAGAAGGATTTTCTTTTTGTCGACTTCGATCCCTTCTTCCTTCAAGGCATCTGCAATATGCAAGGTCGTGACGGAACCGAAGAGGCGGTCGTTTTCACCCACCTTTTGTGAGATCGTCACGGAAACGGATTCTATCCTCTGTGCAAGCGCCTCGGCCGACTTGACGGTCTTCATGATCCGGTCCTGCACCAGCTTCTTCTGATGTTCAAGCGCCTTGATATTACGCACCGTAGCCTCGCCGGCCTTTCCCTGAGGGATCAGATAGTTCCGTGCATAGCCGGGTTTGACCTGCACCATATCGCCGATCCTTCCAAGATTTTCAACATCCTCTCTGAGAATGACTTTCATGAATAACACCTCCAAAATAACGATAAAATTCTGATGAAATATATAATAGGGGTGAAGACGTGTCAAGGTCAAAACGTTTTGAAAAGACCTTGCGGGCGGACCTTTCAAGCGCCCCATTCAAAAATCATTGTGATATATCGGATTTTTGTGTTAACCTGAAAAAATTGAATCAGGAGCAGTGATGGCCCGCCCGTTATCCCTATCTTATATCCGGGTTCCTGCGGCTTTCGGAGCCGTGGGCGTTTTTTCCACGGGGAGAGGAATCTGCAGGATTACATTACAGGAAAGCACATTCCAGGATTTTTTAAACGAGGCCGTAAATGCGTTCCATATGACACCCGCGCGTGAATGTGACCCATTGCATGAGACGGCAAGAGAACTGGAGAACTACTTCCAAGGGAGAATCCGGCAGTTTCACTCAAAAATCGATCTGAACAGGATGACCCCTTTCCAGCAGCGGGTCCTGAACGCCTTGCGTGAGATCCCCTTCGGGGCGAAAAGAAGTTATCAATGGGTGGCGGAGCAGATCGGTCATCCCCAGGCATGCCGGGCCGTGGGTGCGGCCTGCGCGGCCAACCCGGTTCCCATCCTGATTCCATGCCATAGGGTGATTTCCAAGGATGGCGCCCTGGGCGGTTTCAGCGCAGGATTGAAGATCAAAAAATCTCTCCTGGACCTGGAGCGCCGCATCTGCGGGGATACCCGGTAAGAGATTCGGAGATATGGGATCATGAAGCTTGCGGATGAAGTGAAAAAAATGAAAGCTGCGCGATTTTCAGTTGCGGCAGCCATTTTCCTCTCTGTCTCCAAGGTTTCAACCGCCTTGATGCTCAACTCTCTGGGGATGCTCTCGTCAGGCGTGGATTCTCTGATGGACGTTCTTGTCTCGACGATCAATTTTATTTCCATGAAGCAATCGGTCCAGCCGGCCGATTCGGAACATCCATACGGTCATGGAAAGGTCGAGAACATCGCCTCTCTGTTTCAAGCCCTGTTCCTTGGGATCGCCGGATTACTCCTGATCGGAGAGGGCATCCGTGAGGCGCTTTACGTTCGCCGGGCCCCTGATTTCGGCGCGGGCATCCTGGTCATGATCTGCTCCAGTATCATCAGCTTTTGGGTGGGGAGGAGATTGGCAAGGATCGGCAAGGAGACCGATTCTCCGCTCCTGCAAGCCGATTCCTTTCATTTTGTCATGGATACCTACACCAACACCGGTGTAGTGATCGCCCTGATCCTCGCTCAACTGCAAGGGAGGATCATCTTCGACCAGATCATCGCGATCCTGATCGGGCTCTGGGTGATCTATTCGGCATTTAAGATTTTTCGTTCTTCCACGGATGCCCTCATGGACAAATATATACCCGAGGATATTCAACGAGAGATCAACAGAATTATTCTGAGCCACTCCCCGGAAATCATTGAATATCACAAGATGAGAACAAGGCGGTCAGGCTCCCTGAAACTGATCGACCTTCACCTGGTTACCTGCAAGGACAAAAACCTGGACGAGGCGCACAGGATTACGGACCATATTGAGAAGGAGATCGAGGCGCTCATCAAAAACTCTGATGTGGTCATCCATGTAGAGCCCTGTCACTTGGAATGCCCGGCCCGAAAGGAAGCATGCAAATTTTTGTATCATCCGGAATCCGGGGGGGGAATGAAACCCGCTTAATCCACGTCCACCAGGACCCCCTTGATTTTCTGGCCGTTAATAAAAGTCTTCTTTGAGCCCGGCTCTGTCAGAAAATGATTATGACCGCACATCAGACATTTATAAAAAAAAGGCTCGTCTGAAATTGAAAAATTACCCGTGCCATTGGATTCATACATGAGATTGGTCTTATACATTTTTGATGAACATTTTGGGCAGGTCATGTTTTTCTCCATATTCTATAAAGAGTCATAATACAATACAATACATATTACTAATATCATATTTGTATTATATGCATCTTATGGAATTTGTCAAGAGATTATTGAAGGTGGGAGAGGGTCCTTCTGTTTGAAGGGGTTCAAATCAAGAGGCGTAAAAAAAAGAGGGGCCTCACTTTTTTTGAGCCCCTCTTCATCAAACAATCGTTCTGAGCTTTGGGTTATTTTGGCTCAGTTTCTGGCATTCCCGGCATATTTTCCTGGGTGTTTTTCTCCATGGGCTGACCGGCCTCCGTGTCAGGATTGGCGGCGCCTGCAGGGGCCTCCTCGGCCGGCGGGGTTTCGGTCGCTACTCCACTGGGCTCTGTTTCGGGTGCTCCTGCGCTCGGCGGGGTTTCAGCCTGAGGGGCTACCTCTTCAGTGGGCGCGGGACCCGCTTCTTCAGCCTTCCCCATTTCGCCGGCCTTCTCCTCTTTGGCCGATCCTGTCTCCTCAACCGCCTGTCCAGCCTGCCCCATGACGTCTTGTGCCTGTTCTTCTGCTTTTTTGCACGAAGTCAGTCCAAAAAGACCGATCATAATAAACAAACTTACAGCCAAGGATAAAAAGAGTATGGATTTTTTCATCATGTATCACCTCCTTTCATAACAGAGTGTAAATAAAATTTTTTCCTCTGTTTTTAAGTCTGAGAATATACCACGTTTTTAAAGAATGTAAAGCACAAACTAAAAAATCTTCATTGAGGGATAACGATGCCGTGAGAAGATCATCCGGCGGCCGTGTTTATGGCCGCCGGAGAGGAGAAAAGTCTTGCGTCTTAAATATCAAAGTAAAGGTAAAACTCATAGGGATGAGGGCGAAGCCGGATGGCATCGATCTCGTTTTCCTGTTTGTAAGAGATCCAGGTGTCAATCACGTCCTGAGTAAAGACATCCCCCCTGAGAAGGTATTCGTGATCCTCTTCGAGCGACTCCAAGGCCGCATCAAGAGAGCCTGGAACCGACGGGACCCCGGCCAATTCCTCAGGCGCAAGGTCATAGATGTTTTTGTCGAGCGGGTCTCCCGGATCGATCTTGTTCTCTATTCCATCCAGACCGGCCATGAGCATGGCCGAAAAGGCCAGGTATGGGTTACAGGATGCATCGGGGAAGCGGACCTCAATCCTTTTGGCCTTGGGATTGGCAGAGTACATGGGAATTCGGATGGCGGCGCTTCGATTCCTGCATGAGTAAGCCAGGTTCACCGGCGCTTCGTATCCGGGCACCAGCCGTTTAAAAGAGTTGGTGGTGGGGTTGGTCAGGGCCACGAGGCTTGCCGCGTGCTTCAAGATCCCGCCGATGTAATGAAGGCCCATATCGCTCATGCCGCCGTACTTGTTGCCGGAGAAAAGGGGCTTACCATCTTTCCATATGGATTGATGGACATGCATGCCCGAACCGTTGTCACCGAAGATCGGCTTCGGCATAAAGGTGGCGGTCATGCCGTGTTTCCGCGCCACATTCTTGACCACATACTTGAAACCAAGGAGCTGATCCGCCATCCTGGACATGGGGGCATACTTCATGTCGATCTCGGCCTGCCCGGCTGTGGCGACTTCATGGTGCTGCGCCTCGATATCAATCCCCATCTGTTCGAGCACCAAGCTCATCTCTGTTCGGATGTCCTGATATTTATCCGTGGGGGGAACAGGGAAGTAACCCTCTTTGTTTCGGGGCTTGTAGCCGAGGTTGGGGGTTTCCTCCCGGCCGGAATTCCATATCCCTTCGTCGGAATCCAGAAAATAGTAACCGCAGTGCTGGTTCTGGTCGTAACGGATGTCATTGAAGATGAAGAACTCCGCCTCCGGACCGAAATAGGCCGTGTCCCCGATCCCTGTGGATTTGAGATAGGCCTCGGCCTTATGGGCGATGTATCTCGGATCTCTGGAATAGCGTTCCTTGGTGATCGGGTCCACGATGTTGCAGATCAAGATGAGCGTGGGTTGCTCGGTAAAGGGATCCATGATGGCCGTCTCAGAGTCCGGCAGGACCAGCATGTCCGAGGCATGGATGGCCTGCCATCCCCGGATACTGGACCCGTCAAATCCCAATCCCTCCTCAAATATGGAAAGCTCCAGTTTGCAGATGGGCACGGAAAAATGCTGCCATAATCCGGGGAAATCCATGAACCGAAGATCCACCATCTTTGCATTGTTCTTTTTGGCATACTCCAGAACCTTTTGTGGTGTCATTGCCGTTTTCCTTTCTGAGAGATAATTAAAATCTAAATTTATAGGGCCTCTTTGCCTTTTTCGCCTGTCCGGATGCGAACGACCTCCTCCACAGGGATCACGAAGATCTTCCCGTCACCGATTCTTCCGGTGTTCGCCGTCTGCCGGATGGTATCAACCACGCGTATCACCTGATCATCTTCCATGACGATTTCAATCTTGATCTTTGGAAGGAAGTCAACCACGTATTCTGCTCCACGATAGAGTTCCGTGTGACCTTTCTGCCGGCCGAATCCTTTGACTTCGCTGACCGTGATGCCTTGTATTCCGATCTCATTCAACGCGTCCTTAACCTCTTCCAGCTTGAAGGGCTTGATGATCGCTTCCACCTTTTTCATGTCCGTCTCCTTGTTTGATTCTTATTGGAATAAAACCGGATGAAGAGGTTAAAAAATATCACAGAACCTGTTTTTTTGTAAAGGCTTTATCACCTCCTCCAGCCGGGATTCTTCCACAAGAGATCATTCCCGCTCGTCTCCTGATCTTAGAACCCGCTTTGATCCAATCCAGTCTTGACGAATCAAAAAGCAGCATCCGTCCGACCCTCCATCCTATGGAGATACGGCTCAAAAACAACGGATCCCTTTTATTCGGTCTTTGCAACCCTGATGCCAACTCCCTCTGAATTACAGAAAAAACAACCATTTGAAATATCATAGGAAATCCGGCAGTTATGCCAGCTTCACGACATGGCCTATACGTGATGAGCTTATTTCTTAGTCACCCTGCCCGGTCTTACGGCAGCCTGTGGATAAATGGATCTGAAATTTTAAATAGTTATGAGGAAGCGCCGAGCTGCCTATCCATGATGCCCGAATATGGGAATGTGCTTAAAATTTATGCAGTGAGATCCTTGGAAGATAACCCCGATGCCGGTCACTCCTTCTTGATCAGGGAATTTTTGAACGGTTCAGGGATCTCTTTGAAAGAGATGCTCTTCATCTGCGCCTCTTCCTTTTTATCCTGGAACGCATTGGAAGTCAGTCCCTTGTAATGATAATAAACGGCATAGAGGCTTTCATCTTTGCCGGTCAGCACCTTGCCGGCGATAGGGACCATCTTGATGATATCGGTGGCCATGGAGAATGGCTGGGCCATGATATAACAGTCGATGTATGAATTGAGAAAATTATAGCTCCCTGCCGCCCCGACGTTGTATTTGACACGGATTGGGACCGCTGCGGTCAGCTTGTCCAGGGTCAGCCCCGATACATCGAATTTGTTGTATTGACTGATGTAAAAGTTCTCTGAATGAAATTTTCCATCATGGATGGTGAAATCCCCGCCCATGGTATCGTATTCAAGGATACGAAAGAGATCGTCTTTCCTCCCTGCCATGATCTCAACACGGTTGATGATCTCTTTGATGAGATTGAAGAGGTAATTACGTTCCCGTGTGGATCGGATCCTAAGATGCGCCCCGCCGGTCATTTGCCGGGATGTTTCTTCAAGGGACGGATAAAGATGGCCTTCCACCCGGATGAATCCGCTGATCTCGCCGGTATAGAAGGTGCGGTTGTCCGGGAAAAGCTGGAGGTACTTTTCGGCGCTCACCCCGGCGATCTGCGCCTCGGCCTGGAACCGCGGGATCTCTGCGGAAAGGAAGTCGATACCGGCCTTGCCCGTTGCTGTGCCCTCCAGTCCGGCTGTTGTGAAGGATGGGATCGTCAGCGCCCCGTCTTTCATGTCCAGGCCGGCCAGGAAGTTTTGCAGTTCATATTGTTTGTACCGGACCTTGTTCATGGTGAGATCGGCCTTGAATCGGGTTTTTTTCAAGGCCGCCCTGTCGGTCTTATGAAGGGCGCTTTCGGGGGAGAAGAATTCCTTTTCCAAGGGGGCCAGGTCCAGGTCAGGGAAAACGATCCGGAGCTCCGGTTCCGGTGAGCCCAACCTCGGGATCCTGAGGTCAAAAGAAAGGGGAACATCCCCCCATTCACATTGGACACCCCTGGCCGAGACCTCCTTGCCGGCAAAATGCAGGGTCCCGTCAATCTTGCGGAATGTCCAGGGGCTCATGCGGGGATGCGCCGAGACATGGTTCAGGAGAAGGTCTCCTTTCACGTCCACGGGGTCTTTATCTTTTGGCTTGTATGAAAGCGTGAGATCTCCTGACACATGGGAGTCCGGCGGATTGTCCGACAAAACGGGGAAGATCCCGGCAAGAGACTGCAATGAGATTCCCGCATTTTTGATGTCGAGTTTAATGGAAAGCCCGGCGCTCTCCTTGACACTCCCTGTAAAAAGGAGGGATTCCCCGCCAAGCCTCCATCCCCCCTTCTGAATGATCATCTCCTTCCCGTTTAGCACATGGCCGGTAAAACCTAAGCGGCTCCCGGTCCCGGCGGTCTTAGACATCCAGTCCGAGAGAGAAAAGGAGGTCTTGGTCAGGTCAAGACTGGTATCCATATTCATGTCGCTGGGGGTTCCGTCCAGCAGGAGGATGAGTTCAGGATTCCCATCCCTGATCTTCAGGATTCTCTGAAATATGGGAAACCATGAGGTCAGATCCTGTTCCGTGGGGATGGCAGAGATTTTCAGCCGGATAGAGGGGTCGTTGCTCCCGACCCTGGAGACCTTCCCTTGGATCAGGGTCGGGAGATTGCCGATCTTTGCCTTCAGGGAGAAGGGGAGGACTTCGTTCTCTTTGAAGGTCAGCCTTCCCTCGATCCCGGAGATGGCAAAAGGAGACAGGGGGAAAGCGAACCCCGCCCCAGTTAGGTCCATGGTTCCCTGGATTGAAAACGGCGTCTCCTTGTTTTTTGAAGAGCGCAGGCTGATCTGTACGCCGGCATACCCTATGGACTGACGGACGTGTGAGAAAGGGAGTGTATCGCGTATGGGTTCCGGTAATTGCAGAAGAAGAGTCTGGATCTCCTGGAGGTTCAGGCCTGCATCAATCTCAAGGTCCGTCTCCCTGGACCCGGTCCTGGAAAAAGTCCCGGTGATTTTATTGAAGCGGGAGTTCCCATACCCCCCGCTCAGGTCCAGGAATTGAACGGCATCCTGGTCCACGGAGATCTCCCCGTTGACCGGTGAGAGGGTCAGGATGTCTCCGCCCTGTTTCAAACCGAAATCATGAAAGGCGACCTTGATGGAGAAACGCTTTTCGTATCCTGCAAGACCTTCTCCGGCGGCTATCTCCTGGGCGGTCTCCGATGGCGGTTTGCCGGCTGCCGTGATCTCAAGTAAAGGAATATCCAGGCTTCCGGTTGAAGAGACATGCCTGATGGAGCGTGCTATTTTTTCAGGCAGGAGCCGGTCCGGAAGGTAACCCCGCACTCCTTCGAAGGAGAGATTCGATGCGTGCAGGGAAATCCCGTACCAGGGTTTTCCATTGAGATTCCCGGTCCAGATGCCATGCCCCCAGGCCGAGAGATCCCCCAGCCTGAGATCCAGGTGTTTGACGTTGACGATGCCTTCAGCGGTATGGAGGGAAAATTTCAGGAGGGCCTCTTTCCCCATGAGGGGATGGGAGGCATATTGAGGGACCACGAAATGAAAATGATTCATCGAGAGATCTCCGGATAGGTCGAGCCCGTGGTCCGGATGGATGATAAAATGTGCCTTCAGATCGGTCGTTCCTGAAATCTGCTGGAGATCGAGGAATTCACGCAGATAGGGCCTGGAGATTTCCGCCGGCATTCGGTAGAGGTCAAGGCCGGCATCAACCTTCACGCGTTTTAGGTCCAGTGTCCCGGCATCAGGCTCGATCTCTCCCTTGATGGAAAAGGAGTTCAGCTCGAGGAGCCTGTGCGGGAACCGCCCCTTGATCTTCAGTTGGACCGGGGCCCCTTCGGAGGGCCGTTTCAAGGAACCGTCAACTTCCTGAAGCACAAGATGAGGCCTTTTAGATGGATCCCGCCGGTCCAGAATCACGAGGGAGGCGTTCTTGAAAAAGATGCTTTTGATCGTCGTCTGCAGGTTAAGCGCCGGTTCGTGTTTTTTGACCCCTTCTTCGGAAGTTACGGGTGGGGCGGGGCTCATAAAGAGCCATCGTCCATGGTCGTCTCTCAGGATTTGGATCTCCGGGTGTTTCAGATAGACCTTGTAAGCAAGGGCCTGGCCGAAGAGAAGGGGAAAAATTTTCAGTTTGACCTCCAGGGATTCGGCCCTGATCCAGTCCGTGCCCGTCTTCAGGTCCGAGAGCCGGATGTTGCGCATCCGTATGGACGGGCGGGGAAAGACGCTCAGGCGCACATCCTCGATGGAGGTCCGCACGGAAAGCTTTTTTCCCATGGTTTGGGCGGCCCAGTTTGTGATCGTATTCCGGGGAAGTATCCGTTGAAGCGTAGTCTGAAGCGTGAAAAGGAAGAGAATCAGGACAGACGCCAGGATCAGGGGTAAAAGGATCTTTTTTTTAAGAATTTTTAAGACCATAGAGAACTGAATGCCCCTTCAACCCGATCCGTGAACATGGGCTGATCAACTTTGATGGACTCGTAAAAAGTCCACAAGTGGGACGGCACAGTAAAAAGCTCCGGATGCCAGGCGCGCGAATTCTGAGGAATGAGGCGTACTTAGAAGTACGCTGCAACGACGAAGAATGAAGCGCAACGCCGCAGACGGACTTTTTACGAAGCCGTCAACTTTGTATGACGTGTTCCTGCACGTCTCTTCAAAAGGCCGCAGGGTCCTTCTTATGATTCAATCTGCAGGAGGTACTCTAAACAACTGCAATATATTTGTCAATTATAGGATTTTCTTCTCTTCTCAGGGAGGGATAAAAAAAGGCGGCGTATGATTTTCGATACGCCGCCTTTTACGGTAATACCTTAAATACCTGATCTATTCCGCCGTATTGATCGATTCCGCAAGATCCTTGACCCTTTCCAGGTCGCTTGAAGTGCTGAGAGGATTCAGGATCACCGCCTCGATATCATCCACGGCCTCACCGACTGTATCCTCCACAACCGTTGGCGTATTCAGTACCGGGTCAATCAGTTCAAGCTGTGAAACACTCAGTAGATTGCCCTCACTCAATCCCGCAGCGATATTCAACAAAAGCGCGCCCAACTCCTGCTGCGCCTTCTGTAACATGGTCTTCTTACCTTTGGTGATCACGGCATCTTCCAACTGGGAGGATGAGTTATGAAACGCTCCCTTGTGTCTATTATCCACGGCAATTGCCGAAGACAGATACTGCCCGCGCTCCGCATCATGCGTCTTCCAATACCCCATGCTTCTGGCCGTAATCGGAGCCGGAGGGGCTGCAGGCGACCCATCCAGGAGGCCCATAGAGATGTTCGAATTACTGACCCCCGTGGGATCGCCGATGATATTCCCATAATTATCCCTCTGAAGCTCGGCCATGATCAGCATCCCGGCTATTGTCCCCCCATTCAGGGCCGTTCTCCACTCATCCACAAACCGGGACGGGTGGGTTGTGTCCGTGTTCAGGGCACTCATGACGAGGTTCAGCGTGGCGGGGTTTGTTGCGTCCAGATTCGGATTGAGGGCCACGGTCCCATCCGGGAAAATCGTCAGGGAGATACTGTTAACCGTGGCACTGATGTAGGTATAACTGTCCGAACCTTTGACCTCCAGCAGGCCATCAGTAAATGTCAGGCTTCCCGGTGAAACCCTTGTGGCCCCGGTCATGGTCACCGTTGCCCCGATGATACTCTCAATCCCCGGGGTATTGCCCTGGGCATAGCTTGTGTCCAGGTAATTAACCTGGCTGATGAAACTCAAAGAAAGTGATAGAGTGTTGTTGGCATCGGTCACCAGACGGCCGGTGATATTGGCACTTGGAAGTGAAGGGGTTGCATAGGCGCTCATTGACCCCGTAAGTAAAAAAAATATGGGCAAGAGCAAGAACGATTTTAGATTTCTGATTTGGCGCTTCATGGTTTGTCTTCCTCCTTTAGGTTATAATCGTTTTATAAAGCTAATGGGTATAAACCCTTCTATTCTATTTTTTTCTGCGCAGCAACAGCAGCCCGGCCACCCCCGACCCCAGCAGGACCAGACTGGACGGTTCAGGAATTACCGGCGGGGCCGTATAGGCGTTAAGTTTCCCCCCTATGCTTCCCGTACCGCTGGATAGAAAATTATTGGCATGTGGGTTACAAAAAGTCAGGTTTGGTGCAAAGGAGAACGAACTGACGCCGGAGAGTTCGCTTAGGTAAGCGGACCCGATGGTATTGAAAACAGAGATCCCGCTTACAGTGACAACAGCCTTTTGAGCAGACCCTTGCACGTAGAAATCAACCGGAAGGGCTAAGCTACCGGTCAGATAGGTATTCGTCCCGTCGGTAATTCTAAAAACACCGTCTCCCCCGGTCAGGGACTGGAACGGGTTTGCGGGGCTTCCATACGGGGTTGTCAGCATTCCCCCGATGTAGATGTAGGCACGATTGGTCACGATCGGGTCCGTTGAATTAACCCCACCGGCCCAGGTCTCCACGGCGGTGATGTCCATGGAATTTAGAGAGAGCGTGGAAGGATAGTATGTAGTATTACCTTTGTCTTTCTCCGAATAGGCCATGGTGAAAGAAAAAGCCCCACCGAAATCCGCTAACGGAATGGCTAACGCCTCGCCGGCCGATAAGAGAAAGGTCAATAAAAGAACCGGAAGTAATAGTAAGAGTTTTCTTGGCTTAAACATAAGTAATCCCCCTTGCTTTGTTTCAAAAAAATTTCAAAACAAAAATAGTTTTATTCGTATCCTTTTTTGAAAACGCTAAACCTTCATGCTTTTAGTGAGCAATTATCGTACCAACTTTCCCTACCGCAAAAATATTTTTTGTTTTTTTTAACTATCTGTTTTCCTTGAAGATATTTTCATGGGATCCAAGCTCCGTCCCCGGCATCAGGAACCGCTTAAAAATGAGTGTGAAAAGTTTTTCCACTTTTATGTAAATTTTTTCCACTTTTATGTAAAGTTTACAATTATGCGGATTTCAATATATAGGTTCTTCTCCCATTTAGTGGGTAAAAAAAGGGGTCAAGGATTCCAGGGTTCAAGGGGTCAAGTGTTTGTTTTCCAGTGACTTGATCAGTGCCTTGAGCATCCGCTCAACCTCCTCGATATCACTCTTAAGTCTTTTTGTTATTTTGTAAATCTCCAAGCATAATTGATATGACTGGGGCCTTTCCTTTAACTCCTTGTA
>MNYV01000034.1 GCA_001873285.1 Nitrospirae bacterium CG2_30_53_67 | reverse complement strand
CGGATTCCGTGTGCGGATGATCGAGATCCCCGACGGAGAGGTTTATAAATCCCTTGCTATGGCGGAAAAAATTTATGACGCCCTGGTGGATTTCGACATGGACCGGACGTCCACGATCGCGGCCCTGGGCGGCGGGGTGATCGGTGATCTGGCCGGCTTTGCCGCGGCCACCTATATGCGAGGCGTGCATTTCATCAACATTCCCACCACCCTCCTGGCGCAGGTGGACAGCGCCATCGGCGGTAAGACCGGTGTGGATCATCCAAAGGGGAAGAACCTCATCGGCGCTTTTTATCAGCCGAGGCTGGTCCTCTGCGATCTGAGTCTGATGAAAACCCTCCCGGATAGAGAGCTGCTTGCAGGTATGGCCGAGGTGGTGAAGTACGGGGTGATCCTCGATCCCGGTTTCTTTTCTTTTGTGGAATCACACGTCCAGGAGATATTGAAACAGGAATCCTCAGCCATGACCGAGGTGGTCCGATCCTCCTCAGCGGCCAAGGCATCCATCGTAGAGGAGGACGAGCGCGAATCCGGAAGACGGGTGATCCTGAATTTCGGCCATACCCTCGGCCACGCCATAGAGTCTCTGACCGGATATACCCGATACGTCCATGGTGAGGCCGTGTCCATGGGCATGGCGGCTGCCGCCAGGATCTCGCATGCCATGAAACTCTGTGATGAGGACGTGGTTTCCCGTCTGGAGAAGCTTCTGACTATGATCGGGCTTCCGACGGCCCTGCCTGCACTGAATCCGGAGGAAGTGATCCGGATTCTTTCACACGACAAGAAGGTCAGGGATGGGAAGGTCCGCTTTGTCCTCCCTGAAAGGATCGGTAAGGTCGTGATCCGGGACGACGTGGATCCAAACCTGATCCGAAGTGTGCTCAAGGCATAACTTACTTCCTTTTTTTCAGAAAGACCCGGATCGGCACATGAGGGAAGTCTAAACGGCTGCGGATCTGGTTGGAAATATAACGCCGATAGGAAAAATGGACTCCGGCTGGGGCATTGACGAAGAGGACGAAGGTCGGGGGCGCCGTTTCGATCTGGGTCCCGTAAAAGAATTTGATCCTGGATCTCCTGTAGTAAGGAGGTTCATGATTGGAAACCGCTTGCTGTAAGGCCTGGTTCACTTTGGCCGTCGTGACCCTCCGGTCATAGGATCTTTTAACCTCTTGAATAACGGGGAAGATTTTTTTCAATTGCTCTCCGGTCAGGGCCGAGACAAAAAGGACCGGGGCATAGTCCATGAATTTGAGCTGGAATCGGAGATCCTCCAGAAATTGCTTTTGATTAATCTGCTTTTTAACCAGATCCCATTTGTTCACCAGCAGGATGGAGGCCTTGTCGGCCTCATGGGCGAGGCCCGCTACCCTGAGATCCTGTTCGGTGACCCCCTTTGCGGCATCGATGAGGATCAAACAGATGTCCGACCGCTCGATGCTCTTCAGAACCATGATGACACTGTAGGTTTCAACCCGGTGGGTGATTTTGGATTTCTGCCGGATTCCGGCGGTGTCTATGAGGAGATACGACTCTCCCTGATACTCAAAGAGGGTGTCGATGGTATCCCTGGTGGTTCCGGGGACCTCGCTTGTGATCAGCCGATTCTCACCGATCAGGGCGTTGATGAGCGTGGATTTGCCGGCATTAGGCCTTCCGATGACACTGATCCTCGTGAAGGCTTCCTCGCCTCCGGGTTCTCCCTGGGGGAATGATCGGACGATCTCTTCCATCAGATCATGGATCCCGATGCCGTGTTCCGCAGAGACGGCAAAGAGACGATCCGCTCCGAGCTCGTAAAAATCATAGACTGCGCCTTCCTGTTTGGCCCCGTCGACTTTATTGACCACCGGAAGGACCGTCTTATTTTTTTTGCGGAGGAGATCATGGATCTCCCGGTCCATAGGATTCAATCCCTCTTTGGCATCTAAGATGAGGAGGATACAATCCGCCTCTTCTACGGCCAACTGAACCTGCTCCATCATCTGCTTCATGATGGGGTCTTGGGAGTCCGGAACAAAGCCTCCGGTGTCGACCAGAATAAAGGGGCATTGATCGAATTCCGTTACGGCATAATTTCGATCCCTTGTGATGCCCGGAAGATCGCCGACAATGGCCTTTCTTTTCCGGATGAGCCGGTTGAAGAGCGTAGATTTCCCCACGTTGGGCCTTCCCACAATGGCCACCACAGGTTTTCGCATTTGATCCATCTCCATACGATCTTTTCAAGCAATCATATCAGATTGTCAACCCTCTCACAAGGTTGTTATGAAGTCAGGGTGCGTCTGTGGAGAGGAAAGGTATAAAAACCTATGAAAACAAGGATTTATATAAGCATACAAGCGTTTTTCCCAGGTTCTTTTTACTTGACATGAAAATGGCGAGTTGTTACAGTATTAGCACTTGAAAGCAGAGATTGCTAATGTTATATTTATACTCATATGAAGAGGATCTCTCTTGATAAGGGGAGATTTTCGGACTAAAAGACAAGAGAGGCAGGGAAAAAGCCTTTAAAAAATATTGACTTAGAATGTTTGGAGAGATAGAATAAACATATCTGAAATCAACGATAGGGTGATGAAACCATGGATCTGAATCAAAGGACCAAGGATATCCTTTTTTCATTGGTCCATAACTATATCAATACCGGCGGACCTGTGGCCTCGAGGACCGTGGTCAAGAAAACCAATCTTAAGCTGAGCCCGGCGACGGTCCGGAACGTTCTTGCGGATCTGGATGATATGGGCTATCTCACGCAGCCCCATGCATCAGCCGGGCGGGTTCCCACGGACATGGGGTATCGTTTCTATGTGAATCATCTTATGGATCACATAGGGCATTCCAAAGAGGACGTGGACCAGGTCGCGAGACATTATGTCACCCTGAAACGGAGGAGAGAGGTGGATGCGCTGTTCCAGGAAACATCGCAGATCCTTTCAATGGTTTCCCACTACGTCGGTCTGGTTTTGGCTCCGAAACTCTCCAATATCATATACAACCATATGGAGTTTATCCGTCTTTCGAACCATGAGATCCTTCTCATCCTAATTTCCCAGTCCGGGTTGGTCCACAGCCGGTTGATTTCAACGGACATGAATATGTCTCAGGATGATCTGAATGAACTGACCTCCTACGCCAACGAGGAACTCTGCGGGCTCACCCTGGAGGGGGTCCGGGAAAGGATTGTCCGGAAGATGGCGGCGGATATGCAGCTCTATCAGAATTTATTGAGAAAAATCTTTCTGGCGGATGAATCATCTTCCGAATTTTTTGGGACCAACGGTCAGATCTATATGGAAGGGGCTTCCAATATCGTGGACCTCCCGGAGTTTTCGGACCTGAAGAGAGTCAAGAAGATTTTGCAGGCTTTTGAGAGAAAATCCATCCTGGTACAGCTTCTGGACAGGAGCATGGATTCTGAAGGGGTGGTGGTGTACATCGGTTCTGAGAACCCGATGCGGATCTTGGAGGACTGCAGCCTGGTTACAGCCAATTACAAGTACAAAGACAAGGTGGTCGGCACCCTGGGCATCATCGGTCCGAAACGCATGGATTATTCCAAGGTGATCTCAGTGGTCCATTGTACGTCCCAACTTCTCAGCCAATTCATAAGCGGTCAGTCCTAACCTGCGCGGCCGATTTTTTTGAGTTTTTTAAGAGAGGAGACTTGTATCCTATGTCTGATGAATGCAAGGATGTTTCCGGCGGGAGAGAAGAAGAGTTTCAGTCCGGAAAAGAAAATATTGAAGAATCGCAGGCGCTGTTCGATGAGACGGCAGGCGGGAGCCCTGCCGATCAAGCCCAAGCCTCGGTTGAAGAAGCCGCTGTATCCGAGGCGCAGAGCGCGATTCAAGCCGCCGAGCAGAAGGCTGAAGAAAATTACGACAAATTTTTACGGGTCTACGCGGAATTTGAGAATTACAAAAAAAGGATGGATAAAGAGAAGTCGGAATTCATCAAGTACGCCAACGAAGGGATGATCAAGGATATTCTCGTCGTGGTTGACAATCTGGAACGCGCGATTGAACAGACAAAAAATCATGATCAGTCTGAAGGGGTCGCGCTGGGCGTGGAGATGATTCTGAAACAGTTGAAGGACATCCTGGATAAGTACGGTGTGAAGGAGATGAGGGCCATGGGTGAGCCTTTCGATCCTCGTCTTCATGAAGCGGTGATACACGAGGTTGCGGACGAGTATGAAGAAAACATGGTGATTTCGGAACTTCAGAAAGGATATATCCTGAAGGACAGGCTGATCAGGCCGGCTATGGTCAAGGTTTCCAAAAAATCCCGGGACAAGGCTGAAACGGTCATGAACGATGAAGAGTGATTCTTCAGAAATTAAGGCGATGAGGATCGCCCTATCTTCGGAGTGAGTGTCTTATGGGCAGAGTCATAGGTGTAGATCTCGGTACCACCAACTCCTGTGTATCCGTTCTGGACGGGAAGGACCCTAAGGTGATTGAGAACTCTGAAGGGAGCCGCACCACGCCGTCGATGATCGCCTTTACGGAACATGGAGAGCGGCTGGTCGGGCAGGTGGCCAAACGGCAGGCCGTCACCAATCCGGAGAATACGGTATTCTCCGTGAAACGGTTCATCGGCCGGAAGTTCCGGTCCATCGAAGTCCAGAAGGCCATGGAGAACCTTCCTTTCCTTCTTAAGGAGTCGCCGAGGGGGGATGTCCTGATCTCCATCCGGGACAAGGATTACAGCACGCCCGAGATCTCCGCGATGGTCCTTCAAAAGATGAAACAGACGGCAGAGGACTATTTCGGGGAAGAGATCACCGAGGCTGTGATCACGGTTCCGGCGTACTTCAACGACAGCCAAAGACAGGCCACCAAGGATGCAGGCAGGATCGCCGGGCTTGAGGTTCTGAGAATCATCAACGAGCCTACGGCGGCGGCATTGGCATACGGCTTGGACAAGAAGCGGGATGAACTGGTCGCTGTCTATGATTTGGGAGGAGGGACTTTCGATATCTCAATCCTTGAGATCCGGGAAGGGGTTCTGGAGGTCAAATCCACCAACGGCGATACCTACCTTGGCGGAGAAGATTTTGATCAGAGGGTCATTGATTATCTGGCCTCCGAGTTCAAGAGGGAACAGGGGTTTGACTTGAGAAGGGATAAGATGGCCCTGCAGCGCCTGAAGGAAGGGGCGGAGAAGGCCAAGATCGAGCTTTCCACGGCCATGGAGACGGATATCAATCTGCCGTTTATTACAGCCGACTCGAGCGGCCCCAAACACCTGAATATCAGGATGACCCGGGCGAAACTGGAATCCCTGGTTGAGGATCTGGTTGAGAAGACAGTCGGGCCGTGTCATCAGGCCATTGCTGATGCCGGCATCAGCATAACGGATATCCATTCGGTCATCCTGGTCGGCGGGCAGACCCGGATGCCGCTGGTACAGAAAACCGTAGAAAAGATCTTCGGGCAAAAGCCTCATAAGGGAGTCAACCCTGATGAGGTCGTAGCCATGGGCGCAGGAATCCAGGGCGGGGTTCTAAAGGGGACGGTGGAAGATGTGCTGCTTCTTGATGTGACCCCCCTGTCTCTCGGCATTGAAACCGTGGGCGGTGTTTTTACGAAACTGATCGAACGGAACACCACGATACCGACCAGAAAGAGCCAGATCTTCTCCACGGCATCCGACAATCAGCCGGCGGTCAGTGTCCATGTCATGCAGGGTGAGCGGGAGATGGCGGGAGATAATAAGTCCATGGGGAGATTCGAACTGGTCGGGATTCCCCCGGCGCCGAGAGGGGTCCCGCAGATCGAAGTCACCTTTGATATTGATGCGAACGGTATCGTTCATGTCTCGGCCAGGGACAAAGGGACCGGCAAGGAGCAGTCCATTAAGATCACGGCATCGAGCGGGCTTTCTGAGGAAGAGATTCAAAAGATGATCCAGGATTCGGA
>MNYV01000033.1 GCA_001873285.1 Nitrospirae bacterium CG2_30_53_67 | reverse complement strand
GGAAAATCTGAGGAAGTACCCGGAACTAAAAGATATGAGATCAGCCCTTGGCCGTGTCCTTCCGGAAATCCTGTGATGATTCGAACAGACTGAGCGGTCCGAGCCCCTGATTTTCTTCATCTTATCGAGCAAGGTCGAGGATGCTCTGACGCAGCCCGCTAACAACCTCCGACATGGAGGCATAATCGAGTGTGTCGGGCGTATCCGTGTGCCTATGGTAGTTGGCGTTCCGGTAAAAGGCCGTGTCCGTGATCATGACGGCGCGATAGCCCTCTTGATAAAAGGAATAGTGATCCGAGAAATCCACGCCCGGAACCCATTCGAATGTGGAAAGGGACTCCACGCCGAGCCCGGGCCGGCTCTTCAAACTCTCTGCCACACGGTTCACCAGGGACCGAGATCCGAGATTTCCCACCACAGCGATGAAGTCGGCTGTCTTCGGGTAGAAGGCCTTCATCAGAGGAAGCGGATACCCCTGCGCTCCCTTGTCCGGGGAGAAATATCCAATCATCTCCAGGCAGAGCATGGCGAGAATGTTCTCCCCCTTTGCCCTGGCCTCCCTGGCATAGACCCGGCTCCCCATGCTCCCGGTACGGAAAAAAGGGGGTTCTTCATTAGTGAAGGCTGCAAACCGGATGGTCCGCCCCTGGGATTCGCCTGCAAAGAGTCTTGAGAGTTCCAGGAGGCCGGCGACCCCGCTGGCATTGTCATCCGCTCCGGGGGTCCCGAAGACCGTGTCATAATGGGCGCCGATCACGATGATCTCTTCCGGCGCACGCTTCCCTGGGACTGTAACATAGATGTTCCTGTACCTCCTCCCCTCCAGAACGTAGAATTGACTCGCAGGCTCAAATCCGAATGCCTTGAAGCGCTGTTCTATATAGTCCGCGGCCTTGTTCAATGACTCATAGCGCACGGCATTTCTTTCCCCAATGCGCTCCGAGAGTTCCATCACGTGCTTCCTGAGATTCACGGCCAGATCGTCCATGTTGATTCTTCCCTTTACTTCGCAGTCGCCCTGTGATAAAAAAAGGATCGAGAAAGAGGCTATGACAACAGACAATAACCATATCCTTGTAGAAGTAACGGATCTAAGAAAATCCTTCCGGGCCGGCCCCGAATCTCTGGGCGTGCTGAAGGGGATCAACATCAGGATTCGCGCGGGTGAAATGATGGCCATTTGCGGGGCCTCGGGTGTGGGGAAAAGCACCTTCCTTCATATATTAGGGACCCTGGAGCATCCCAGCGGCGGTAAGGTCCTGTATGAAGGAACCGATGTCTTCTCCCTGAATGACGACAAACTTGCCGATTTCCGTAACCGGGTCATCGGTTTTGTCTTCCAGTTCCACCATCTCCTCCCTGAATTTACCGCTCTGGAAAATGTGATCATGCCTCTTCTGATCGCAGGAGAACCCCGGCATCAATGCATGGAACGGGGGATAGAGCTTCTCTCCGACGTGGGGCTTGCAGACCGCACCGACCACAAGCCCGGAGAGCTGTCCGGCGGAGAACAGCAGCGCGTGGCCGTGGCCAGGGCCCTCTGCATGAATCCGAAAATCGTTTTTGCGGATGAGCCCACCGGCAACCTGGATACCGCCACCGGAGAGTCGGTACATGAGATGCTGCGCGATCTCAACCGGAGGAAAAAAGTCACCTTTGTCATCGTTACCCATAACGAGCATCTGGCCGGAAAGAGCGACCGCATTGTGCACATGGTGGACGGTCAGATCTACACATGAAAAGTTCCTGTTCCGGCTCAGTCTCTGCCTGTGTCTCCGGGCGCGGCATCTCCCTTCCGGTCTTCCAGCATCTCCAATGCCAGGCCTTCCAGAAGGCCGTAGTCACTGACCGTCAAAGACCGGCTCGGCAATCTCCTCAATATCCCTTGAGTCAGGGCCCCTCCATAGAGGACCAGATCCGCTCTCCCAGTCTCAAGATGAAAACGCTCTTGAATCATCCGGCATGATCCCGTCCTGACCTCTGCCAAAAGACGATCCACCTCATCGAGGGTCAGCAGGGCGCCGTGGATCCTGGCCGGGTCATATCGTCGGAGTCCCATGACCATGTAGGACAAGGTTGTGATCGAACCTCCTGTGCCGATGCAGGTCATGGCATCGGAATCCGAGACATTCGAAAGAACGCCTTCCAGCGTATTCTCGATCCATTGCTGCATGGCGGAAAACGCTTTCGGTTCAGAGGATGCTGAAGGTTCAAATCTTTCTTTCAGATAGACCGCGCCGGCAGGAATGCTTAGGACCCGGTCCTTGCCTGACGGGCCGGTCCGGACAAACTCCGTGCTTCCTCCGCCGATATCCACGATCAGGGCTTCACGGGTCCCGCTCAGGTTCATCCCAGCCCGGACACCCTTCAGGGTGTAGGTTCCTTCCTCGGATGCCGTGAGGACCCGGATCGGGAACCTGCATGAGGCTTCGATTTCCTCTATGACTTCGGCTGCATTTCCAGCCTCTCGAAAAACCCCTGTGGCCACGGATAGAACCCGGTCCACACCATGGCGCTTAAGCTGTGAAGCAAATTCCTTCAAGACCTTAATTCCCCGCTTCACCGAAGGAATAGAGATCCTCATGCTCCGGACAAACCCTTCCCCGATGCGGACAACCCGCCGGTCCATCAGATTTCTTTCAAGAGGATGATTCGCCGTCCGACCGGCGATGAGAAGACGGAAGGTGTTGGTGCCCAGATCCAAAACGCCTATGCGGTCCATGCATGGGTCCTCGATTCCAATGGGATCAACCGGATGATTTGCCCGTTTCCTGGTCCTTCAATGCCTTGGCGGCGGGGACCCAGGGGGATTCCGGAAAGGAATTGATCATCTCATCGAGGAGATGCTTGGCCTTGCTGCTCTCTCCCTTTGAAGCATAGAGCCGGCTCAACTCCAGGAGGGAGAGATCTTGAAAGTGCGCACCCATCCCTTTGAAGGCCTCTTCGGCCTTGCCATAGTCCTTCAGCGCCATCTCGGTATAGGCGAGGCCTTGGGAGGCAAGCCCCCGTATGGTTTCAAGTTTCTTTCCTTCGGCGAGGTCCTGAGCCTTCTTGAAATGTTTCAGGGCATCCTCATATTGACCTTCTCCATAGAGGATGTTCCCCTGGTACAGTTCGATTATAGCCCCGGAAACACCCTGGCTTCCGGAAAGGCCTTTCAGAGAGCTCAGGGCATCCTGGATGCGCCCCTCATGATAGGCGGTGATCGCCTGGGTCGAAAGCAGGCTCTCTTTCTCCCTCTGCGTCTTGACCTGATACAAAACCAGGATGATGATCAACACCCCGGCCGTGATCCCGCCGATGATCAGTGAGATGAACTTGATGTTCTCCAGGGTGTACTGGTAGATCCGCCGCAGGGATACAAGAAACTCGTCCGGTTCCTGCAGTTTTTTATCTTTGGACATTCTTTTTTCTCCCTTATTTGTTTATTTCAGTCTTTGGACCAGCGCCTCGGAATTTTTAAAAACGGCATGCACCGTATCCGGGGTGAGGCCGGCCCCCATCAATATCCTCTCGGCCATGGATCTTTCCACCAAATCCTGGGGATCATGCGTATCCGTATTGATGACAAGCCCGGCCTTCAGCTTCATAGCCAGCCTGGCCACGTGGCCGTTGGAAAGCGAGTGTCCCTTTCTCGTGGTGATCTCGAGGAGAACCCTCCGTTCCATGGCCAGTTCCACCTCTTCCTCGGAGATCAGGCCCGGATGCGCCAGGATATCCACCCCGGCCTCTATGGCCGCACGGTTGGTCCCGGGGGCCACCGGCTCCACCAGGGTCTCCCCGTGGGCCACCACGATTTTAGCGCCCAGCGCCCTGGCCCTCGCCGCCAGGTCCCCGAACTGAGCCGGAGAGACGTGGGTGATCTCCACGCCCGGGATGACACGAAGCCCGCCCCTGGCGTTGATCACCTTACAGACCATGAGGATGCTCGTAACGACATAGTCCAGGTTCGAATGATCCACATGGTCGGTGAAGGCCATGACCTTGTAACCGATCACCTCGGCCCGGCGGGCCAGCTCAGAAGGGAGGAGCGCGCCGTCACTCAGAAGCGTATGGGTATGAAGGTCAATCATAGATCGTGCATCCCCTTTGGTTTAAATTATGAGACAAACTAACAAATTCCCCCTTGAAAATCAAGGGATTTAAAGCTGCACCCTATCATGGTATAGCATATAGAGAATGTTTCCCGGCACGGCGGCCATGGGTTTAACTTTCTAAAAACTTCCCGCTATTCAATGACATTCCGAGCCCTCACCGCAGAGACCATTCTCATCTTCGGACGATTTCATCTCTTCCTGACCAGGGGACCATGACGGGTTTATATACGAAAGCGGGGCCTTTTGAAAACAGGCTTCCTCGATATATTGGATAATGTTCGTCTCCCCTTTGATAATGGAAAAGCCGTCCGGATTTTTTGCAATCACCACAGGCACCTCCTTGATGCCCATGAGTGAAAGGACGAGACGGTTGAACTCTGCGGAATAGGATGCCCTGCGTTCCAGGTCAGGAAGATCCAGAGTTTTTATCCGGTCAACCGGATTAAAATGAAAATCGCAGCTGTTGCAGTTCTCCAGCGCCTTGATCACGTTCCGGCAATGGGGGCACTCTGAAGAGAAGATCAGATAGAGTTTCTTGACCGGCGAGGAACAGGTCTTTACGGCAAATGTCCCTGAATCCAGGGATTGATACCGGGACAAAACCATCGAGGGGCCGAAGCTGAGCAGGGAGAATATCGAGATGACGGCAACGACAACCGCCGCTCCCTTGAAGAGCTGCTGCCGTCCGGCCAAGGCGTTCATCAGCAGGACCATCAGAAAAAGCAGGATACAGTAGGAGCAGAAGGCCCGGGCCACAAAGATCTGATAAGAGAGGAGCACCCCTTCCACCGAAAGACCGGCAAGAAGCAGGATCGAAATCCATTCCATGGCGGCCTGAGGCCTGAACCTCGTCCGGAACAAGATCCAGAATAGAAGCTGAAAGTAAACCAGCCCCGCCAGGTTGAACAGAAGGGGGGAAAGGGTCATCAGGCCTTCAACCACCTTGCAACCCTGGTTCAGGCAGGCGGATTCTCCCCTCAGCAGAATCATCATCACTTGAGCGCCTATCATCAGACTGGCGGTCAGGGCCGTACGATACATGATCTTATTCATATGAGATAACCATCAGCGGGTTTTTAGCCGCAATTGAGGGCTTTAAAATATAATATGATCATATACCAATTTAATGCCGCATTCCAAGGGATTTTGTGCAGTTTTACAAAGCAGTTGACAGGGTATGAATTAGTTGGTATTTTTCCTATAGAGGGTGGAGCCGTTCGGCCCGTTCCTTTAAGATGGAGTATGAAGACGCATCCTCTTATGCAATGCCGATGTCCCGCGTGAATGTCCGGTATTGGAACGTTCCGACCGGCTGTGCTCGAACCGGCCAACATCTGAAATGATCAGGCAGCTATGAACGTCATTGCAATCAACGGCAGCCCGAAGATGGGTGTGGGAAACACCGCCCTCATCCTTGTTCCATTCCTCGATGGCATGGAAGAGGCCGGCGCCAAGGTTGAACTGGTCTATACACGGAAACTGAAGATCAACCCCTGTCTCGCGGAGTTTAACTGTTGGTTCAGCACGCCGGGGGAGTGCCTCCAGGAGGATGATATGGCGATGCTCCTTCCCAAACTGAGCGCCGCAGATATCTGGGTGTTTGCTGTGCCCGTCTATTGCGACGGTGTTCCCGGACCGGTGAAGAACCTGATGGACCGGATGCTTCCGATGGTACAGCCTTATTTTGAGCTGTGCGACAATCACTCCCGCCATCCGAGAAGGGACGGAAACACGGCCGGCAAGCTGGCGCTCGTCTCCAATTGCGGGCTCTGGGAAAAGGACAATTTTGATCCCATGCTGGCCCACATGAAGGCGTTTTGCCGGAATGCAGGGCTTGAGTTTGCAGGGGCGCTTCTCCGGCCGCACGGCGAGGCGTTTCGGGTGATGCTGAAGATAGGCGAACCGGTGCAGGACATCCTTGATGCGGCCAAAGAGGCAGGGCGCCAGCTGATCAGGGACGGCAGGATGGCATCCGGAACCCTCGATATCGTCAGCCGTGTGCTCCTTCCCAGGGAGAGATATATCCAGGATGCAAACCGGGCTTTTCAGGAAGCCCTGGATCGAGACGTATCCGATCAGTAGGGACATCCGCCCCCTGTTTTCTTCAGCCGTATCGTCTTTTTGATTGAGTGCCGAGGCTTTGTATCATCGGTTAAGCGGCCCTATTCGTAAAATAGGGTGACTTGCCGAGAGGATCGTCGGGGACTAAGAAGGGCCATGCAGTGGACTGGACCGGTCTTTCAAAGGAACGCATTGAACTGGCGCTCCCCCTCCTGATCGTCAAGGGCTCCAAGGGGTTCCTGGCATGCGGGTATATTGATCTTTCGACCTGTGTTTTCATCCGGCAGGGGCCTTGTTAATCAGGGGTAATCCATGCGTGCATCCGAGACGGTTAGGTCCATAGAGCAGAGCACCCACCACTACCTGGTCATCCGCCCTTTTTCTACGGATCCTCATAAGATCGATCCCTATCTTGCGCCCCTTTCAGAACTTACCGGTCTGGACAAAGCGACCATACGGCAAAAATTTACGGGCGAGGCCCTCCAGGTCCTTTTGTCAGGACAGGATGCGGACATCCTTGAGCATTTATCGGGAAGTTTAAAAGCCGAGGGTTTCCCGTGCTGTGTGATCAGCAAAAGGGAGCTTCAAAAGGGAGCACGGAGCATCCGGGCAGCAGATCTTGAGGCAGGCCTGGAGAGATTGCGCTTTATGGCGCCGGGAGGAGGGGAAATAACCTCGCTCGACCGAACTCAGGAAACGATTCTTGTTCTTACGACCATGAAACCCGGAGAGCTCAAGAAAAAACAGATCGCAAGGCTTGTCGTGGGAAAGGATGTGGAATATCCTTTGAGCAGACGGCTGAGGTTTATTTTCCAGAACCATCCGGTCATGGATATCTACATCTCAGGATCCAATACGCCTCTGCGGCTGGACAGCCAACGGTTCAATTTTCATTCACTCGGGGAAGGCAGCCTGAAATCCATCACACAAAACTTCCCGGAGGTGATCAAGCTGATCAGAAAATTTTCAGTCAGGGCCGTGATGGATGCGGGGTTTGGTGAGAGCGAGCTTCCTTTCCTGAATTCACCGGATTCGGATTCTCCGGAGAGGCTTCTCAATGAGTTCGCTCTCTATTCCCGTTTCGTCTATCTGGCCTATACCCAGGATATGTTCCGTACGGTCCATGACCGGGATCCGGTCTCTCCGGTCCAGGCCCTCGGTGAACTGGATGGACTGCTTTTGACCGGCCCTCTCTTGGGCCGTCAGGAGGTGAAAGAGGACCCTTGGGAAGATCCTGGCCGCGCATCCGGTCCATCGGGGAAAGCTTCACGGATTCCACCGTCCCCTCCGGAATCCCCGATCGAGGTGGTGACAGGGGAGATCAGGACGTGGGGGAGCGGCCTCAAGCTGTTTCTGCGGCAATACAGGAGGCACGTCCGGAGGCTGGGGCCTCCGGTCCTTATCTATCCGCTCACGGCTGGTTTTTTTTGCTCCATAGCCTGGTGCTATGCCGTAAAGCAGTTTCATTTTTTATCCGCAGGACTCATCTTTTTAGGACTGATCGGCTTTATACATTCATTCATCATGATCAAACGGAAGCGTGCCCTGGAGAACTGTCCGACCAGCAAGATCCGGTCCATGCCCATGGGGCTTGTGGAAGTCAAGGGTAAGGCAAGACAGAAATATTTTTTAAAAACCCCATACTCCCAGACCGACTGTGTCTATTACTCCTATAAGAAATACCGAATTATTTACAACGGGCTGGTTGTTGTCAGGAACAACGTGGACAAATCCTGGAGCAATATCAATGTGCTCCTGAAACAGCGGCACGACGAACTCCCTAAACTGGTTTCGGTCTGCGAGCGGTATATGAAACACGAGGCCGACACCCTGGAGAGAGTCACCCGGGCCAGGGCCATGATGTCCAATGCAAACACCATGGAAGAAAAACGCAAGGCCGACGGGATGATTACCGAAGCCCTGAAGTCCCTTTTTGCCGTTTCGGAAAAGTACCCGGAACTCAAGGCGGACAAAAGCTTCGGACAGATCCAGGCAAGAATAACGGAACTTGAGGAAGAAATTGCCGACCGCCGAGAGCTCTACAATGAAGGGGTGAATATCTATAATATCCGTATCGAAAGGGTTCCGGATGTGTTTGTGGCCAAACTGTTTGATTATCAGCCCAAGGTGCTGTGGCAGATCAATCGTGAGGACGGCAATGACGTACGGATCAGCTTCTCATATTGAAATCAATTCCGTTGCATCCCATCCTGACCCCGCCAGATATAGGTGAGATGGGGCAGCGGCTCTGTTCTTCAATACGGGGACGCGCTCGAATGCCGCCGTATTTGCAAATATGTACACGGCAGAACGCATCCTTCTGTGAAATGCAGATGGAAACTACTTGATGTCATCCTGAAGGGTGCTGATATTTTATCCAAGACCCTTTGCACCTTCTCACTCTGCCCCAACCGTTTTGATATCCTCATCGCAAGAAAATCCAAAATAATGCTACATTTTTTCAAAAAGTATGTTAAAATAATAAAAAAGGGAGAAAACGGATTAATTATCGTTAAAATAGAAATAAATGGACGAAATCATCCTTATTGACTTGAATTTCTTGAGAGACATAGGGGATAAGAGATGTTGGCGGTTTTGAATAAGTTTTTGAATGGTTTAAAAACTCAAGGGACGTGCCGAGACAGCGTGATAGGGCCGGTATCCCTTAAAGCACGGGAGTCATTTATGAAAAACACCTTATTCCTATTCATGGTCTGCATCTTCATGTTGAGGACCATTCCCGGTGAGGCCGATTGGAGCCAGGCATTTGTAACCGATGAAAAACCGAATCTGGTTACACTGTGGTCCAATCAACCCTTTGCCTCGGCGGATTTGCCTGTCGGGTGGTCATACTGGCAAGACGACACGGGTTTGGAGGCGCAATGGTTTACCACAGGGGATTATGGTATTCAGAATATCATTGCTACGCAGTGGTGGGCCGGATCGAAGACCGACTTGTATCTGGATGCCGTGGAGTCCTGGTATGACTGGAACACCGGAACGATCGTGCAATCCTGGGATTTCGGACTCTACTATCCAGGCAGCGGCGGCGGGGGGGCCTGGCAGATGGTTCCCATGGGCAATGCCGGTGGTTCCATAGATATTCTCTCCTCGCCGGGTAGTCCCCACAGTTCAGTCTTCGTCCCTGAACCGGCCTCTATATTGCTCTTTTGTTCCGGTTTGATCGGACTGGGTCTGCTCCGAAAACTGAGAAGTGGAATCCCTCGACCGTAACCTGGAGGATAAAATCCACCAAGCCGTGTGGGAGGTGGGTTTTGCGCATTCTGTCTACATATCGCCCCTGATCTTTACACGATACGAACTTGAGAACACTCCTCTGCGGTCTTCTCCGATCGTGAAGAACATCAGCGAGGAGGGGGTGAAAGTATGACCGATACGGAGAGCCTCTTCGAATATCGGATGAAGCAGGCCGAGGAAACCCTGCAGGAGGCCGAACGGATGCTGAATGTCGAATTCAGTACGCGTTTCCGGGAACCGTCCCCCGGGCGGCCCGCTATTCGCCTCCCCTTTGTAAGGGGAGGATAGGTGGGGTAGAGCCAGGGAAGTCTACCTCCTCTATGAGCCGTTGGCTCAACGAGCCATAAACCCATTCCCCTCCTTACAAAGGAAGGGAAGATGAAATTCCTCCCGGCGCCTGCCCTCGAATGGGTTTATCGAGGGAGGGATTTCCAATATGATGTCATTTCTAATAATAGGAACGGTCTTGATCATGCCACGGGACAGATACACTTTCCTATTTTAACGGTCAAGGCCCAATCGTCTCCCACACTGTCCACCGCATTCGAGTAACCAAGGATGGAGGTATAGAGGCTCAACCTGCGGGCTGTCTTCTCCTTGTCCAGCAGGACCTGTATCCCGCGCGGTTCGCTGCAATTGTCATTCACGATCAGATCCTTGTATTCCTGAATGAGGCTGTAATCTTCTCTTGCATCGATAATTCTCATGATTTCATCATCCTTTCTCATATCCTGCACCAAGCATTGGCCCGGCTAATTTTTATTCATGACTTTTCTCAAATCACATCCATCTATTATCATCAAGCCACAGGTTTCTTTATTCTGTCAAACCGGACAGGCCCGACCGGACCAGGATCATTGGAAATTTTGCCTTGACCCATCTACTTTTTCAGGTGTATATAACATGACAGCGTGGCTGCATAATAAAAAGGAGACGCTATGAAAAGAATTGATTTGCCCATTTCCAAACTTTCACTTGCCCAGAAGCTGGATTTGATGGAGAAGCTCTGGTCGGAACTAACTCGAGATGACAAGAAAATGAAATCCCCGGCTTGGCATGAAGCCATCCTTAAGGACCGAGAACAGGCTTTCACGGCTGGTAAAGTGACTGCCTCGGATTGGGAACAGAGTAAGAAGAGAATTAAGAAAAAGATCTCATGAAGATAGGAATCCTTAGCCCAGCCGAAAGGGACCTCGAGGAGGGATATCGATTCTATGAGTCGCAGTCTCCCGGCCTCGGATCGTATTTCCTCGATTCCCTTTATTCGGATATTGACTCCTTAGCATACTTCGGAGGGATTCACCAACTGGTCTTTGGATGCCACCGCCTGCTTTCCAAGCGGTTCCCATTTGCCGTATATTACCGGATCATTGATAACGTGATTCTGGTCCTTGCTGTTCTTGATTGCCGTCGGAGCCCAAGTTGGATAAGAAAAAGACTGATGAAGGGCTGACAAGAGGGAGAACACTTGTGGGGTATTTTC
>MNYV01000032.1 GCA_001873285.1 Nitrospirae bacterium CG2_30_53_67 | reverse complement strand
AGTCCATGTCCCTGAGGGCCCGGTTGGCCTCTTCCAGTTCCTGATTCTTCAGGTCGAGTTCCCAGGTTCTTTCTCCGACCTTCCGTTCCAGGTCGGAACTCAGCCTGCGGAGTTCTTCGGTATTGGCTATCCTTGCCTCTTCCAGTTTTTTTAACTCAGTGATGTCCTTTACCGTCTCGATGACCTGGATGACCTCACCCGATTCGTTGAACAAGGGATAGGTATTGATCTCCACATGAATGGTCTCTCCCTTGATGTTTCTGCCGGTAGAGTTATTTTGTGCAGGCCGGCCTGTGGAAAAGGTTTTGACTGCCGGGCAGTCGGCACAGGGCGAGGGGCATCCGTGGAAACGTTCAAAACAATGGGAGCCGGTCAGATCCTCTTCTTTGTGCCCCGACAGGGCCCTGATGGCCCTGTTTGCGGAAAAAATTCTCAACTCCGGAGAGAGGACCACGATCCCCACGCCCACGCCGTTGAAGATGGTCTCCAAAAACTCCTTGTTTTGCTTGATGTCGCTGTACAGGGAGGCGTTTTCAATGGCGATGCTTGCGTAGTTGGAAAAAATATTTAGAAGCTTGAAATCCTGTTCCGAAAAAGCCGGACTTTGTTTCTTGCCGACGGCGGCAATCCCGCCGATGATCTCTCCAGCCTTAAACAGCGGGAGATAGACCGCCGATTTGACCAATCGTTTCAGGGCCCCGCCCGCCACCGTCTTCCCGCCTTTTTCCAGGTCGTTGATGATGAGAGGTTTTTTGTTCTTCAACACCCAGCCGCAGGGGCCGATCTCCATGGGGAGTTCCCCTCCGATGATCTGTTCGGCGTCTATGCCGTACGCAGCAGGGTACGTGTAGGATCTTGCGTCCGGAGAGATCATCATGACAAAGACGGTTTCCGCTCCAACCAGATGGGCGGCCTTTTCCGTGATCAAATTCAGGACATGTGTCCGGTCGAGCTCCTGGACCAGCAGGGCGCCGAGACGTTCCGTTTCCCTGAGTTCTGCGGAATGTTCATGGACTTTTTTATCAAGGTTATCATAGAGGTCCATGATCTCCTGAAACAGACCTTCGGATAGGGTGATGTCACGAAGAATGTACTGGAACTCTTCGACCTCCTGAGCCTGGTTCAAGACCGGCGTGATCAGGACTTCCATGATCCTGCGGTTCGGAGCAGGGATCTCAACCTTCTGGCTGACGCATTTTTTGCGGGGGTTCCAGGCCTCCCCCGGAGGGTAGAGTATCCCCAATCTGATCAGCGTATCCCGGACTTCCTGAAGATCCGATTCTCCCCGGCCATGCAGGTTCAGCATGTGGAGGATGATGGGACTGATCTCCAGGATTTCACCCCGGGAAGTCGTTCGGATAAATCCTTCTCCGATGAGGTCAATGGGTTCGGCCCCTTTGCCGTATGAATGAAGACGGGGGAGAATGTATTCATTCAGGGCTTTGATCATGAGTGAAGGGGTCACCGAATAGGGATCGGCGCCGACGGACTTCAGTCCCTGAGTGACAATGGATTTGGCGAAAAGAGGAACCTGGGCCGCCAATTTTGACGTGATGCTGTCGAATATCTCTCTGCCCATGGGATATCACTTATGAACTTTTTATGAGTTCATCAATCATGAAGCTGGGAACGGGTCATTAAAAATCGTTCGGTTTCAGGAATAGTTCGGGATGCGCTTTTTTATACTCCCGGATATAGCCTTGCAGGCGTTTCGGGTGTCCCATGATGAAACGGCAGCAGCCATCCCCGTGAGCCCTGCAAAGAATCTCCTGTGCCGTGAGTTCGACGCCGAAGCTCTGCTCACACCATCCCGAGGAGTATCCGGCGTTCATGAAACAGACCGGGATGTCGGTTTTAATCACGGGATGACTTTCTCCGGGAGGGGTGTTCTTTTTGATCCAGGAATCGGCCTCAAAGGAGTTGGGATGGTCATAGATCAGGTAGTAGTTTTCATCGGGGCTCGGCCTGCTTTCCGGAAAGATATCCACAAGCGCCCATCCCGTGTAAGCGAAGTGGATCGGTCCGAATGAGAGTTTGGCCAACGGTTCGGTGACGCCCATTCTCCGGTGGAAGTCCATGGCATCGGCCTTGCCTATGGCATGGGCCATATCAAAAAGGATGCTGGCTGCGGCCTCTGCCGCTTCGATCTCGTTCAGACCGGGGTACATCCCCTTGATGTATTCGAAGAATTCCACGGACATGGAGGAGGCCCGGACCAGGATATATCTTTCGCCGCCGATGTTTAGGACGCCCTGGCCTGTATCATGGTTGAACCCCTTGAAGTAGTCCTGCACGAATTTTTCAGCCTTTTCGAAAAGGGGCTCCATTTCTTTCGGTACGCGAACACTTTTAAGTGTCATCTGCAGCCCTCCGGAAATTAAGGAGAAGTGAAAGGGTTCGGATGGTATTCTTAAACCGTTTCTTTAAGACTATTATGTTAATATTATATAAACAAACAGCTTAAAAGTCAAAGCAAAATAGGGTCTTTATCCAATTTCACGACTCCCCGGACTCAAGAGAAAGGGGTTGGTCCGTTTCTCTTTTCCGATGGTGGAACCCGGCCCATGCCCGGGATAAATCTTAAGGTGATCCCCAAGGGGAAGGATCATTTCCTGAATCGAGACCATGATCTGACGAAAGGAGCTTCCGGGAAGATCAGTCCTCCCGATGGATCCGGCAAAGAGGGTATCCCCGGTGAAAAGGAGATCCTCCATAAGCAGGCAGATCCCTCCCCCGGAGTGGCCCGGGGTTGCGATGACTTGGAGGCAGATGCCTCCCAGTTCGATCCGGTCCCGGTGATTGAGAAACCGGTCTGCCGGGGGAGAATCGTCTGCGGTGAGACCGAAGGATCTGGCCTGTTCACCGGCGATAGTGAGGAGCGGGGCATCCTTTTCATGGATCAGGATATCGGCGCCTGTGGCCTCTTTGAGTTTCCGATTGGCGCCTACGTGGTCGAAATGTCCATGCGTGTTGAGGATATATTTCAGAGATAGGTTGTTTTCATGAATCCGCTCCAATATGCGCTCCCCATCGTCCCCTGGGTCTATGACCAGCGCATCCCGGCCCGGTGCGTAGGCCATGAGATAACAGTTGACCTCAAGTGGGCCGACAATGAGGGTTTCCAGTATCATGACAGGGGCCTTTCAACTCTTTTATGATGCCGATTGATGAATTGAACCTTTACTGAGAATGTTCTGCGGTTTCAGTCTGAACAGGGGAGAGTACCTCGTTCATGCTCCCGCTTCTGAATCCTTCGAGATCCAGTGTGACATAGACAAAACCGGCCTCTTTGAACCTTTTAACGAGGGCGGCAAGAATGTCTTCTTTCAGAAGACGATGAAAGGCATCACTTGCGACCTCGATCCGGGCAATCTCCCCGTGATAACGGACCCGATAGGGATCGAAACCCATGGAACGAAGCAGCTCTTCACACCGAGCCACCTGCCGGACCCTCTCTTCCGTGATTTCGGTCCCGTAGGGGAAACGGGATGAAAGACAGGCCATGGATCCCTTATTATGC
>MNYV01000031.1 GCA_001873285.1 Nitrospirae bacterium CG2_30_53_67 | reverse complement strand
TCCGTCCGCCGGATGACGTCTCATCCGGCGCCGAGGAGTGCGGGGGCCGGCTGCTGGAGCGTCTGTTAAATACGGTGCAGGAGTGTTGCGGAATCTCCGCCCGGTGTTGTCTCAGGCCCGATTTGATGGAAGAGATCCGGGGACTCCTTAGGGCATTTGAGGAGGATGAGGACCAGGCCGGGACGCTGACCAGACTGGCCGCTGAGCATACCAGGCTTTTTGTCAATGCCTTTCCCACTCTTGTGGCCCCGCCCTACGAATCGTTCTACCAGGAGGGGAGGGTGATGGGTAAAGCTGCCCTGGATTGCCGCTCCATCTATGCCGAGGACGGCCTTACGGTCCGGGAGGGAGGAGAACTCCCTGATCATATCCTCACGCAGATGGAATACCTCCGTTTTCTCTGTCTTGGAGAGAAGAGGGCCGCTGATGAGGGCGAGACCGAGGCGCGCGGACTGCTTCGAGAAAGGGAACTGAGTTTTATTGAGGAGCATATCTTAAACTGGCTGCCTGAGTACTGCGGGCGGATTCAATCCAACAGCCATGAACCCTATTACAGGGTCCTGGCCAGGTTTATGAAGAACTTCATGGTTCTGGAATATAGGAACCTTAATCATCCAGTGGAACTCGATCCATTCGAGGAGGTATTCAATGAAGTCAAGAAGGTATGAGAATGAGACTTTTCAAAAGGGGGTGACTCGCCGTCGTTTTCTCGGGGCCAGTGCCGGGACGATCGCGGCCGGCGTGATGGTGTCGAACCTCACGGGATTCCGGTCTTTGGCCATGGCCGAAGAGGGCGCCGATACGTCCGGCGGGAAGAATGTTGAGATCCCGTCCATCTGCGAGATGTGTGTCTGGCGGTGCGGCCTGATCGCCAAGGTGCGGGACGGGGTGGCCTACAAGTTGGAAGGCAATCCGGAGCATCCCAACTCCCGAGGCAGGCTCTGCCCCAAAGGGAATGCCGGGATCATGACCCTTTACGATCCGGACCGGCTCAAGAGCCCGCTCATGCGAGTAGGGGAAAGAGGGTCCGGTCAATTCAAACAAGTCTCATGGGATGAGGCCTTGGACTATGTGGCCGAAGGCATGAAGAAGATCAAGGAGCAGCATGGCGCTGAGGCCATGGTCATGAGTTCCACCCACAATCTGGCGCAATTGCAGTTTGAGAATCTCCTGCAGGCCTATGGGACGCCCAATTACGGGACCCAGAGGAGCCTCTGTTTCAATGCCATGGTTATGGGGTTCACCATGACCTACGGGACCGAGGCCGTAGGCGGGGATTACCCGAATACCAAGTACATCATTTACAACGGCCGGAACCTCCTGGAAGGGATCGCCAACTCCGAGACGCAGGATTTTATGGCGGCCGTGGAGAGAGGCGCCCACGTGGTCGTGCTCGACCCGAGGTACAGCAAGTCCGCCGCCAAGGCATCGGAATGGCTGCCGGTCCGGCCGGGCGGGGATCTCGCCTTCTTCCTGGCGTTGAACCATGTCATCATCAAGGAAAAACTCTACAATAAGAAATTCGTTGATGAATATACCCAGGGTTTTGACGAACTGGAAAAGGGGATAAAGGAGTATACGCCTGAGTGGGCCGAAAAGGAATGCGATATCTCGGCCAAGAAGATTGTGCAGGTGGCCAGGGGTTTTGCCAAGGCGGCTCCGGCGGCATTCGCCCATCCCAACTGGAGGACTTCCAATACGCTGAATTCCTTCCAGGCCGAACGGGCCATCGCGATCCTGAATGCCCTGGTGGGAAACTGGAAACAGCCGGGCGGGCTGATGCCCGCAGGAGGAGAGGGAGGCATGGAGCTTGGCGTCATTCCGCAGCCTCCTTATCCCAGGATCTCTGCCATGCGCCTCGATGCGGTTCCCATGAGGTATCCCCTGGTTCCGCTCAACCTGGGTGTGTTCCAGGAACTGCGGGACGCTATTCTTCGGGGCAAGCCCTATCAGGCCAAGGGGTGGCTGATCTACCGGCAGAACCCCATGATGTCGCTCTGCGACCGGGCCAAGACCCTGGAGGCCATCAAGAATCTGGACCTGATCGTCACCATTGACATCATCCCCAATGACACGGCCTTCTACTCGGACGTGATCCTTCCGGAAAGTAGTTATCTGGAACGGTACGATCCCTTGAGCGTGGCCGGCAGCAAGGTCTTCCTGAGGCAGCCGGTGGTGCCGCCGCTCTACGACACCAAGTCCGGACTCGAGATCTTCAAACTGCTGGGGGACCGGGTCGGTCTGAATGAGTTCTTCAATTACAAAAACGAAGACGAGTATCTCAATGCCCAGTTGAAGCCGTTCAAGGTCACGTTGGACGATCTGAAGAAGAAGGGATATTACGAGGTTCCTGCCCGGCATGAGGAGGGCAAGAAGCCTGAGAAGGATGTCTTCCAGACGCCCAGCGGGAAGATAGAAATTGTTTCCGCTCCTCTCAGCCAGGTCGGGTTTGATGCGGTCCCGAAGTGGAAGGACCTGCCCAAACCCGAGGCGAATCAGTTTTATCTCCTTTCAGGCAAGGTGGCCCACCATACCCAGTCCTCCACGCAGAACAACCAGTGGCTGGCCGAATTCGTCCCCGAAAATCATCTCTGGATCCATACGGCGTCGGCATCGTCCCGGGGGATCAAAGACGGGGACATGGTCACCGTAGAGAGCAAGGTCGGGAAGGTGACACTCAAGGCAAAAGTTACAGAAGGGATCCGTCCGGACTGCGTCTGGATGAATTTCGGTTTTGGTCACAAGGCTAAAGGGCTGTCCACCGCTTACGGCAAAGGGGCGCTCGACTCCGACGTGCATGAGAGTATCAGCGATCGTGTCAGCGGGTCCCAGGCGCTTTCTCAAACCATGGTCACCGTATCCAAGGCTGCTGTGTAGAAAGGGATGTCTATTATGAGCGAGAATAAAAATAAACGTTATGCCTTTGTCATTGATCTTTCGAAGTGCATTGACTGCAATGCCTGCATGGTGGGCTGCAAGGCCGAAAACGGCGTCCCCGTCGGGCACAGCCGAGCCTGGGTCTATGAGCACGGGCCCAACGGGAAATTCCCGGATCTCAAAATGGATTTTGAACCGGGGAACTGCATGCACTGTGAGAATCCGCCGTGTGTTGCGGCCTGCCCCACCGAGGCCACCTACCAAGAGGAGAACGGGATCATTGCCATCAACCCGGATCGTTGCATCGGCTGCAAGGCGTGCATGGCTGCGTGTCCATACCATGCCCGATACTACGACGAGAAAAAAGGCAAGGTGGACAAGTGCTCCTTCTGTGAGCACCGGCTCAAGGCCGGTCTGGACACGGCCTGCGTTCATACCTGCATGACCGGCGCCAGGCAGGCCGGGGATATCCATGATCCCAAGAGCGAAGTTTCCAAGCTCCTGGCCAAGCACAAACACCATGTGAAACTAAAAGAGAAGGGGACCGGACCGGCCATCTATTACATCTAAGGGCCGATGGTATCAGGTCATGGATAGCCCATGGCTCATAGAGGGGAGCAAGAGTCCCGGAGTTTTTTATGACCCAAGGTTCCCGAAACCAGAATTCAAAGCTGCCCGGAGGGAATCCCGCACATCAGGAATGCCTACTGCAAAGCATTGAAAGAATCACCCCTCAGAATTCCTTCAATCATGCATTTCCTGTAGAGCGGGGGACCCATCTCAGCAGGAGAGGGTTCCTCAAATGGGGAACCCTCTCATTTTCCCTCCTCTCCTTTCTCGGTATTTCCAGGATGGTTCAGGCCTTTCTCTCCATGGGCCGGAAGGAAGATGCGCCCAGTCGGTTTTCCGTGGGGCGTTCTGAAGATTTTCCCATGGGCGGGGTGGCCAAGATCCAGGGGGTCTATCTGGTCCGTGATGAAAATGGACTCTTTGCACTGAAGGGGGACTGCCCCCATCTGGGCTGTAGTTTCCGCTGGAACGAAGCGATCAGACTCTTCGAATGTCCCTGCCACGGAAGTCGTTTTGAACTTTCCGGACGTTTTGTCTCCGGGCCCGCCAGAAAGCCGCTCCAACACGTTCTCTTGACAAAAAATCAGAAGAATGAAATAATTGCCGACATCCTGAAACCGGTTCCTGAAGATTTTCGAATCTAAAAGGGATCCGTCATCCGGCATCAAGCACACCGTACCGGAAGGGTCGTCTCAAGTCCGTCAATAAAGCTCCGCCCTTCCTGAGAGATGGAGGTCTGCGAGATTTTTAAGCCAAGGAAAAAAGATCACAGCGGCATGGCCGCCTTTCTTTTTCATCTCCATCCCCCTCTGATTCCCAGAGAGCGCATCCGGCTCACTTTCACGTTCTGTCTGGGGGGCCTCGCCTTTTATTTTTTTCTTGTTCTCCTGGTCACCGGTATTTTGTTGATGTTCTATTACCGTCCCGGAGATGCCTCTCCATACCTTTCGGTTCGGGAGATCACGGAATTTGTCCCCTACGGGGGCCTGATCCGGAATCTTCATTACTGGGGCGGACAGGGGATGGTCATCCTGATCCTGTTCCATATGATCCGTGTGGCCCTGACCGGTTCCTACCAGGGGGCCAAGCAGTGGATCTGGGTTGTGGGAATGACCATGATGGCCCTGGCGCTCATCATGGATTTCAGCGGATACCTTCTCCGTGATGACAGGGAGACCTTCTGGGCGGGGTTTGTGGCGCTGGGAGTCCTCAAGGAGATCCCCTATGCGGGCGAGGCGCTGCACCGGGTCCTGACCGGGACTTCCATCTATGGGCAGGGCTCCATACAGCGGATCTATCTCTGGCACTGCGTGGTGCTTCCCATCACGGTCGTCTGTTTTATGATCTATCATTTTTGGAAGGTCAGCAAACTGGGATGGACGGGAAGACCGCTGTGACCCCTTGAACCCTCGAATCCTGTTTGGTTCCGGCTATGCCGGGTTAGGAAGAAGGAAATGGAACAAAAGAAAGAGCAGGAACCTCAATACGTCTCCAGGGACATCCTGGTCAGGATGGAGGTTCTATCCATGCTGGCCGCTTCGGCGGCCCTGATGGCCCTCGCCCTGTTCATGCCCGCGCCCCTGGGCGGGATGGCCGACCCGACGGCCACGCCTCCCCATGTAAGCGCCCCATGGATTTTCGCCTGGGTGCAGGAACTCCTCCGCCATCTCCCTCCGCTCGCGGCCGGGGTCCTGATTCCGCTGGCGGCATTCCTCCTGCTGATGGCGCTTCCGTTCTTTCAGGCTGGGGAGGCCGAGGAAGGGCCGGCGCCGCTCAAGCGGAGGCTGATCCCCCTTGCGCTGCTGTCGTTGGTTTTGCTCTTGATTGCCGTCATGACGTTTTTCAATCTTTTCAGGTGAGTTCATGAACCGGTACCCTGAAACCCTGCTCATCCTCGTGGTCCTTGTTCTGCTTACGATCCTTTGGGCCATGGTCCAGGAAGGGAACAAACCGTACAAGATCTATCAGGAGATCTATAAGAACCGAAGGTTGCATGAGCTTCAAGCCCTCGAGGCGGGCGGCCTTTCAGGTGAGGAAAGGGATAAGATCCTCGACCTGCGTCTGGCCCTTAAGCGGGACCTTCCCGGCCTTCAGGAGGTGGTTCTGAAAGACGGGAAAAAAGAAAGGTGCACCTCGTGCCATATCGGCATCGAGCCGATCAGCGACTCCCATCCCGTGGAGACCTTCGGATGCAGCATCTGTCATGGCGGCGATCCGCTTTCCGTATCCCTCCCTGCGGCCCATGATGGGCTGATCGGCGGGGGAAACCCTTCGGATTTTCGTGTGGCGGACCAGGGCTGCGGCAGGACCATGCCGGACGGCACGGCCTGCCACCAGGGCGATCCTCTGGAGGAGAGAAATCACATCCAGCGGGTCAAGACCACGATCATGGCCACCAAGGCAGGCGAGATTGCCAATCCCCGCTACAGCTTCGGCGCTCAGAAAAGCCTTCGCCCCTTGTATGGAGTTGCCGGCATCCGGGGGAAAGAGCCTGTGGACAGGGAGAAAACCGTATCCGCTTTGCGGCCCTTGCCTTATACCCGAGCGTCCGATCTGCCGGCGGATTCAGAGGGAAAGATGATCCGTACGGATCCCACGGGAGCCGAGTATACCTTTTCGGGACATCGTGTGGACACAGAACTCCATCAGCATTGCGCGGATCAATGCCATCTTTGGAGCCGGGGCGTGGATCAACCCTACCTTTTTAGGGCATCGGGCTGCTCTTCCTGTCACTATCTGTATGACAAGGAAGCCTATTACCGGGGCGGCGATCCCACGATCCGGCGGGACGAGCCCGGCCACGGGTCGTTTCACCGCCTGACCCTGAAAATCCCCTATTCGCAGTGCAATCATTGCCATAACCGGGGGGTTCATTCCCTCTTCACCATGCAGTTTGACAAAAGGACCGACCTCGATGAGACGGCCGGTCTCTCAGGCGAGGCCCTGCGTCTGCAGGACTACTATGTCCCCATGACCCTTTTCACCCGCTGTGAATATAAGCTTGACTGCATTGATTGTCATACCGATCATGAGGTGATGGG
>MNYV01000030.1 GCA_001873285.1 Nitrospirae bacterium CG2_30_53_67 | reverse complement strand
CCGGTTTTTCTGTTTGGATATGCCGGCCTGAAGGTTTAGGATCGTATTCAGCCGTTCGGTCTTGATCTCATCTGCGATCTGGTCCGGAAGCTCTGCCGCCTGCGTTCCCTCTTCCTGTGAGTACGCAAAGGCGCCGAGATGGTCGAAGCGGGTCTCTGAAACAAAGCCGCATAGTTCCCGGAAGGCGTCTTCGGTTTCGCCCGGGAAGCCGACCATGAGGGTCGTTCTCAGGACCAGTCCCTGGACAGCCTTCCGGAGTTTCTTGATCTGTTCGCGGATGGCTGAAGAGCCTGACTTACGGTTCATGCTCTTGAGGACGGCATCGTTGATATGCTGGATGGGAAGATCCAGGTAAGGGACGATCTTGGGCTCCTCGGCCATGAGGGTGATGAGATCATGGGTGAGGTGGTCCGGATGCACATACATGAGCCGGATCCATTCGAGGCCTCCGATTTGGGACAACCCTCTGATCAGGGGGATCAGATTCCCAGGCTCTCTCCGGTCGCTGCCGAACCCGGCGATGTCCTGCCCGATAAGGATGATCTCCCTTACGCCTCTCTCGCAAAGATCCTCGGCCTCGCTGACCAGATCCTGGTTCTTCCTGCTTTTTTGCGGCCCTCGGATCAGGGGGATGGCACAGTAGGCGCACCGGTTGCTGCATCCTTCGGAGATCTTCAGGTACGCGGTGTAGAACGGGGTCAGGATCGTGCGCTTTTGCGGATGAGCAGTTTGCGCTGCCTCTTCAGGAAGCGGGTTTTTTACGGACAAAATCCGGTCCACCACCTCGACGATCTTCTTCTCTTCCCGGAGCGGGAGAAAACGGTCCACCTCCGGGATCTCGCTTTGAAGTTCACCGGCGTACCGCTCCGCCAGGCAGCCGGTGACCAGAAGCCCTTTGAGTCCGCCATGGGCCCTTCTTTCACAGTAGGAGAGAATGGTATCGATGGACTCCTCCTTGGCGGACTCAATGAATCCGCAGGTGTTGATCAGGATCAGGTCAGCCTCCTCCTCCTTTGATGTAAACTCATAACCGGCCCCGGCCAGCCGCCCGAGCATCTCTTCGCTGTCCACCAGATTTTTGGGGCACCCGAGCGAGACCAGGCCGATTTTTTCCCTCTTCATCTTGCACCCGATCGATTTTTTACGAAGCCGTCCCTCATGGCTGATTGATCACCTCCACCCCTTCCGGAGGCTGGAAAACGAAGAGCGAATCCGGGAGGTCCTGGTTGGTCCGATTATCACGGAAATGAAGCTCGGTCACATTCTTGTAGAGGTCATACTGGTCCACCCGCTCCACCTGGAAGTCGGTCTTGCTGATGAAGAGAAGGATCTTCAGGAGCGGGATCTTTTTCTGGTCTCTGGGCTTAAGTTCCAGGATATACCGAGTGGAGCGGTCGAAGTTCGGGTCCTTGTTGAAGGAGATCGTATAGTCCGCCTCCGCTGATCTCAGGCCTTCGAAGAAGACCATGGGGGAGCGGATCCCTTCCCTGCCGCTGAGATTGATACGCCGGGCCTGTTTCACGTCAGGGGCGTAATAGATGACCATATCCCCGTGGATAAAATACTGGTCTTTTGACGGGGTCTCGTAGTCCCAGCGCATCATCCGGTTCCGCTTGAGATAGACCGTTCCTTCGGAACGCTGGTCCTGCGGAAAAGAAAGGATCCGGGCCAGTTGGATGAAATGCGCCTGAAGATCGGTCATAGCCTTATAATGTTCCTCCACCTTCTGAATCACAGTTGAAAGGTCCAGGGCGGGGGCGCCGTCGGCAAAAGCCCGGGCCGAGAGGCACGCAAGAAAAAGGAGCGCAGCAAGAAGACAAAACCGTACGTTCCTGAAAAGAGATGTTCTAAAAGATCTCATTATCTACTTCCTCCATCATTAATATTGAAATCTTTCCCGACCAGAACCTCGCGGGGCCGGGCGCCGTCCGCCGGCCCGACTACACGCTCTTTTTCCATGCGCTCGATCATACGCGCCGCCCGGTTGTAGCCCACGCGGAGCCTGCGCTGGAGCATGGAGATGGATGCCTGACGGCTTTCGATCACCAGTTGCACCGCGGCATCATAGAATTCATCGTAGGGTTCCTCCTCTTCCTGATCCGATTCGGACTCGAGCCCTACGGTGAGGACCTCCTCGTCATATTCCGGATTCCCCTGCTTCTTCACGAAATCAACCACCTTTCTGATGTCGTCGTCCGACAGGAATGAGCCGTGGAGACGGATGAGCTGCGAGGAGGCCGGCGGCATGAAGAGCATATCCCCCTTGCCGAGGAGGTGCTCGGAGCCGACGGTATCGAGGATGGTCCTCGAATCATACTTGGATGAGACCTGGAATGAGATCCGGGCCGGGAAATTGGCCTTGATGATTCCTGTAATCACATCGGTGGAAGGGCGCTGGGTGGCCATGATGAGATGGATACCCGCGGCACGGGCCATCTGGGAGAGCCTGGTGATGGCCTCTTCCACATTCCTTCCGGCGACCATCATCAGATCCGCCAGTTCATCGATCACGATCACGAGATAGGGGAGCTTTTGAGGTTTCTCTCCCGGATCCTGCTCCTGATTTTTATCCAGCAAAAGGCCCTTTTTTTTCTGCGCCCATTCCTTGATCTCCTTTTCAATGGTCCGGTTGAAACCGATGATATTCCGCACACCTTTTTCCGATAGAAGGATATAGCGCCGCTCCATCTCCTTGACGGCCCAGAAGAGCGCCCCGGCCGCTTTTCTGGAGTCGGTCACCACCGGAGTGATGAGGTGGGGGATCCCGTCGTAGGTGGAAAGTTCCAGCATCTTGGGATCCACCAGGATCATCCGCACCTCTTCGGGGCTGGCGTTGAAGAGGAGACTGATGATCATGGCATTCACGGCCACGGATTTCCCGGAACCCGTGGCGCCGGCCACCAGGAGATGCGGCATCTTGGCCAGGTCGTAATGGAACGGCTCCCCGAAGATATTCTTGCCCAGGGCGAGCTTGAGCTTGGACGGGACCTTTTGATAACTTTCCGAGGTGAGAATATCTTTCATATAGACGTCTTCCCGGTTGTTGTTCGGGATCTCGATCCCCACCGCGGCCTTTCCGGGGAGCGGCGCCACGATCCGGACCCGGACCGCCCGCATGGCCATGGCCAGATCATCGGCCAGGTTGACGATCTTGCTCACCTTGATCCCGGGCGCGGGCTGGTATTCGTACATGGTGACCACGGGCCCGGGATGGACCTCGGTCACCTGCCCGTGGATCCCGAAGTCGGCGAGCTTCTTTTCCAGGATCTCGGAATTCATCAGCAGCTCCTCACGGCTGACCTTTCTTTCGGATTCCGGGGGATCTTCCAGGAGCGTAACCGGCGGGAGGCGGTAGTCCCCGTCCGCGGTGTGAAGATCGAGTTCTTCCTGAAAGACCTCGATCCCCTTGGAAATCTCTTTTTTCTCCTCCACCTTGGGCTTGGGCAGTCTGCTTTTGATCTCGATTTTTTTCTTGAAGACCTCGGTCTTCTGTTCCTTTTCCCTCTGACGGATATATCGGTCTTTTCCCTTCTCATAAAGGGTTTTGAGAACGGCGTAACTCTTTATGGAAAAGGAGAGGATGGAAAACCCCGTAGAAATCATGAATGAGATCAGCAGGATGATCAGTACGATCAGGTAGGTCCCCAGCTTTGCGAACAGATGCAGCATCATCGAAGAGAGCCCTTGCCCCAAAAGGCCGCCGCCCTTATGGATGGTCTGAGAAAAGATCTGAAGGGTCTCGTATTCCAGGCTCAGGAAGGTGGAGAACGAGAGCACAAGGAGAACCCCCCCGATGCCATGGTAGAGAGCCCTCCTCCCGTCCCACTCCTGGTTCTTAAACCGGGTCCCGGCAAAGAGGAAGATAAAGAGAGGGAAGAGATAGGCGGCGGCGCCGAAGAGATGGTAGAGGATATCGGCCGTATAGGAACCGACCAGGCCTCCGTAATTGACCACCCGGCCGTTTCCAGGGGTGGTGAATGAAAGGTCGCTGTTGTGATAGGTCAGGAGGCTGATCAGGATAAAGAGCATGGCTCCCATCAGGACCACCCCAAGTCCTTCGTTGAACCGCCGGTTTTTAAGGAGCTGCTTCACAGTGGCTCACCTCTTAAAAAGTCCGGAATGGATTCCCCATGGATCAAATCCTCAAGGGTCTCCCGGGCGCGGACCACATAAAACCGGTCTTCGGATACCAGGACCTCGGCCGCCCTGGGCCTGGAATTGTAATTCGAAGACATCACAAAACCGTAGGCCCCCACGGACATGACGGATAGGAGGTCTCCCCTGCTGCTCGGCTGGATCTCCCTGTCCTGGGCCATGAAGTCACCGGACTCACAGATCGGGCCGACCACGTCAGCCGCTGCCTTTTCCGATATTCTCCTCTGCACCGGAAGGATTTTGTGATAGGCCCCGTAGAGGCTGGGCCGGATCAGGTCGTTCATCCCCGCATCCACGATGGTGAAATTTTTTCCAAGATTCTCCTTGGTATAAAGGACCCGCGTGATCAGGGCGCCCGCGTTCCCTGCAATGACCCTGCCCGGTTCAAAGATCAGGGTGCAGTTGAGTCCCCGGGTCTTTTCGATCAGCATCTTCCCGTACTCGGTGGGATGCGGCGGCTCTTCTTCGTCATAATTGATCCCGAGCCCGCCCCCCAGGTCCAGATAGCGGATCGTAAAACCATCCTCCCGGAGGGAGTTGATCAGTTCTCTGAGCCGATTCAAGGCGTCTTCAAACGGGCTGAGTTCGGTGAGCTGGGATCCGATATGGCAATCCACGCCCACCGTCTCCACATGGGGGAGGGTCCGGGCCAGGCGGTAGGCCTCCCCGGCCTCCTCAATGGGGATTCCGAACTTGCTCTTCTTGAGGCCCGTGGCGATATACGGATGGGTCCGGGGGTCCACGTCCGGATTCACACGGAACGAGATCCTGGCGGTCTTCCTCATGCTTCCGGCGATCCGGTCAATCTCATGGAGTTCCTGAATGGATTCCACATTGAACATCAAGATGCCGGCATAGAGCGCATTTTCAATCTCCTCTTCGGTCTTGCCCACGCCGGAGAAGACGATCCTGCCGGGATTCCCGCCGCCTTTGAGCGTCCGAAAGAGCTCGCCCCCGGAGACGATGTCAAACCCGGATCCGAGCCTGGCGAAGAGAGAGAGGAGAGCGAGATTGGAATTGGCCTTGACCGAGTAGCAGACCAGGTGATCCGTATCCCTGAGCGCATCCTCGAAGGCATGGTAGTGCCGCTCCAGGGTAGCGGTACTGTAGAGGTAAAGGGGCGTTCCCACCTCTTCGGCCACCCGGCTCACAGGGACTTCTTCGCAGTAGAGGTCATCGCCCTTGTAATGAAAATGATGCATGGATTAAAGACTCCGCTTTCTAACGGGGCTTACCATTGATGAACTCGTAAAAAGTCTAAAAAACCCCCTCTCCCTTGAATGGGAGAGGGTGAGAAATGCTGTGAATTCAGCTTGTTACCCCCCTCCCCTTCATCCCCTCCCACC
>MNYV01000029.1 GCA_001873285.1 Nitrospirae bacterium CG2_30_53_67 | reverse complement strand
GGATATCTTCACGGTTTGGAGCGGCGGGAAGATCAATGTGAACACGGCCCCCCCCCAGGTCCTGAGCGCCCTCGCAGACGGAATCGACGGAGAGACCCTTGCCGAATACCGTAAAGATGCCCCTTTCAAATCCACGCAGGATTTTGCAACCTATATTAAGCAGGAGTTCCCCGGGGCATCCAGCGTGCCGCAGGAGTTGTGGGACGTAAAATCGGCCTATTTTTCGGCTTACGTCACAGTCCGAGTCCATAAGGTAACAAAATTCGTTCATGCAGTCTTGCAAAGGAAGAATAATAATGTTAGCATCGTGTATTGGCGGGAAGAGTGATAAAAAGCGGATGAAAAGGTCATAATGGCGAGAATCATCACGGGAATTGAGATCAACGCATACGGGATCCAGGCGGTGGAAATCTCCGTCCAGCGCAAGCTGGTCCGGATTCTCCGCTTCATGGAGGAGGTCATAGACGGGGACTCCCTCACGCCGGATGCGCTCTCGCTCTTCTTCTCTGAACATCAGATCCAGAGAGAGAGCGTTGTGGCGTCTGTGCCGGGTGACATGCTGATCACCAGGCAGATCACGGTCCCATTCAGGGAGAGGTCTAAAATCGACAAGGTCATCCTCTATGAACTCGAACCCCTGGTCCCCTTCCCGATTCAGGACCTCGAAACCTGTTACCGGATGATCAGGCAGGAAAAAGGGAAAAGCGACCTTCTGGTCTATGCCCTTCCCCGATCCATCCTGGACCAGCGGAGCGCCCTCTTCGAAGAGGCGGGAATCCCTCTGAACATGATCGTCGTCTCTTCGCTTGCGGCAGCCAACGCGCTCTTTCAAACACAAAGGATCCGGAAGGACCGCTCCTGTCTTCACCTGCATGTTTCATCGAATTACACCCTTCTTTCGCTGTATGAAGGGGGGATTCCAGGACACATTCAACGACTCAGCTGGGGCCTTGAAGCCCTGTTCGGAAGGCTCCAGGAGAAAACAGGGACGGATCCTCAAACCCTCTCCGAACGGCTTCGGGATGTCAACCCGCTCGAAACCACTGAACTCCTCAATATCCTGGGTCAGGAACCATTGGCCCTCGCTTCCCAGGCCGGGAAGAGTATCCGGACTTATCTCCTCCGATCCTCCGCCAAGGCCCCGTCGGAGGCCTACGTCACCGGAGACCGGCCGGGCATCCATCTGCTTCCCCCCCTCCTTGAAAAGGAGTTGTCCATCCAAACCGAGATCACCGATCCCCTGACCGCCCTGCCTCATGACCTGGTGAGAAAAGATCACCTGACCGGGATCCATTCTCCTCTGGGGATGGCTCTGATGGAGGGGGGAAAGGATGCATTGAAATGCGCCTTCAGAAAAAAGAAATTCTCTATGATCTCCAGGATCATGGAATCAAAAAAGGAGATCCGCCATGCGGCAGCCATCCTGGGATTTTTTATTCTCCTATCCTTCGTGGACTACTTCATCGGCATTCAAGCCAAGGGCCACTATTACAACCAGTTAAAGAAAGAGACCCGCCATATCCTTCAGGAAACATTTCCCGATGTCAAAAATGTGGTGAATGAATTAGAACAGATGAAGCTCCATATCAAGGAGGTTGAAAAACAGAATGAGATCTTCAGAAACGTTTTCGGCGCAAAGCCTTCAGCCCTGGATATTCTAAACGAGATCAGCGTCCGGATCCCGGCTGATCTGGAGCTTGCGGTCACGGACCTGACCCTTGACGATAAGTCCCTCCGCTTCGTCGGATGGACGGATTCCTTCAATTCCGTCAACCGGATCGAACAGGAGCTGAAAAAGTCGGAAATCTTAGATCAGGTCAATGTCAGCAATGCAAAGGTGGACAATGACAAAAGCCATGTCAACTTTCAAATAAAAATCGTATTCAAAGGAACATGATATCAACCCCGTGGATGATGAAGCGCATCAAGAGGCGGCGGGTCTTTCCCCGCTCCGAACAGGAATCATCTCAGGAGAAAATTCTTGGCGGCAAGATCGTATGAGGTCCATTTCCATCATCAACCAGAAAGGAGGGATCGGGAAGACCACGACGGCCATCAACCTCTCTGCGTGCCTGGCGGAACTGGGACAGCGGGTATTGCTGATCGACATGGATTCGCAGGCCAATGCAAGCATCGGGCTGAATGTGGATCCTGACACGCTGGACAAGACGGTTTATGACCTCATCATGGATGAAAAGACCAAGGTCAGCGAAGTCCGGCGCCGGACCATGATGGAGACCCTGGACCTGCTCCCGGCTCATATGAACCTGGCCGGCTGTGAAGTCCGATTGGCCGGCAGGAATTCCAGACCTTATATCCTGAGAAACGCGCTGAAGGAGATCAACGGAGATTACGACTTCGTCATCATTGATTGTCCTCCGTCTCTCGGGATTTTAAGCTTAAACGCCCTCCTGGCGTCAAGCGACATCATCATCCCGACGGAGGCCAAATATTATGCCATTAAAGGATTCGATATGCTGAACAAGATGATCAGCACCATTCATCAGCAGCTCGGGCATCAAATCAATCTCATGGGAGTCCTGATCACCATGTTCGACAAAAAGACGACTTTGCACAGGATTCTCTATCATGAGATCAAGCAGACCTTCGGGGACAAGCTCTTTACCACATTGATACCGAGAAACATCACCCTGAGCGAGGCTGAACTTTACCGGAAACCGGTCATCAAATACTCGGCCAACTCGCCCGGAGCCCTGCATTACCGGCACCTGGCTATTGAGGTATTGCTCCATGACTGACAAGGAAGACTCTCTTCGAAAGAAAGCAAAAATGAATCTGGATCCCAAAGGATGGGAAGCCCTCCTGGAAGGCGCCCCCAGGATCGATGAACAGAGCGCCCATGACGCTTCAGATACGGCCCCTGAAGAAAAACATATCTTCAAGGTCACGAACGAATCCGGGGACGTCTCGGAACAAGTCACATCCGGTGAACAGGCTCCCGGACGGGCGGCCGAAACACCGCATGCGCCGGAAGGAACTGCCGAGAACCTCGATGAAACGATTCCCGTCGGGGCGTCCCCCATACAAGAATCCGCTCCTTATTCCGGGCCGCCCTTGATTCCGAGTCCGGAGACTCACGAGAAAAAATCCATATATGCCCGTCTTCTGGACCAGATACGGCAACAACCTTTGTTCCAGCGCATTTTCCACTACTACCAGGAATTGAGCGCCCGAGAGCAGCGTATCGTCCTCTCCGGACTCATCTTCCTTTCCGTTCTTGCCTTTTACACATGGGTCATGGACCCCATGTTTCAAAATAATGAATTGATCAACATCAAAATCCAGAAGAAGAAAACGGAACTCTCCGAAATGGTCCGGCTCCAATCCTCTGTTGTACAAGACCGTGGAGGGATGGAACAAATCAAAAAAATCATAGATCAGCGCGGGCAGGGATTCTCTGTTTTCTCATACCTGGAACAACTGGCCACAAAGGCCGAAGTCAAGGACAAGATCACCTACATCAGGCCCCAGCGTGAGAACCCTGTCGGGCAGTTCCGGGAATCCCTGGCCGAGATCAAACTCGAGAATATCAAGATTGATGATTTGACTCGTTTTCTTTATCAGATCGAAAGTTCGGAAGACTTGCTGTATATCAAGAACCTGAAGATGATTACAGGAAAAGACCAGAGTGGACTCGAAGCGACCCTTTCCGTGGGAACCCTTCTTCAGGGCGGTGATAGTAGAAAATAAAGGGGCAGGATCTGAGTCCTGCCCCTTTCTCATGCTGTTTTTACAGCCCGGATCAATTCTGATCCTGAGACCGCCTCCTTAACTTCATCAAGACAAGGACCAACAGAGGCAGAATCATCAACGCCGTCTCCCCTATGCCGTTAGGCATGGAGACAGGATTCGATGCGAGGCTGCATCCTCCTCCTCCGCCCCCGCCGCTTGAGACTGCCGCAGGCGTATCTGCAGGCGTGTCCGCAGGCGTATCCACCGAGGAGGCCGTAACCACCTGGAATGGCGATAGGCTGGTTACGTCCGCGGTGAGGGTCTTGTTCACGGTATCAATGGTCAGGTTGGTGTCCTCGGCAACCCACGCTCCGCCGGTAAAGTGGTAGATGTGCAGGTTGGTCGTGTCGGTCACTGAGTCATTGTACTGGAGTGATACCGTCACCGATGCGCCCGTTGTGATTGAATCTCCTGAGGGAAGCGCGATATCATACAGGGCGCTCGCCGCCGTGGCACCGGCAGGAAGCGGGTCCGTAGCTTCAGCCAGGAGGGATCTCCTCTCTACGGAATTGGCATGCACGCCGTTCCCGCTGACACCTGAATCGTCTTTCTGCATGGTCACGGTTGATACGCCGTCGCCGTCTCCATCCGTGACGTCTCCAGGTTCCATGAAGACCTTGGACTTGTCGCCCTGCCCCAGACCGACCATGCCGCCCATCAGGGTGTTCACGGTCCCCTGGTTCCATGCCGTGGAGTTCACGTCATAGGAGAAGGACGCGCTGACCGTGTTGTTGTTCTTGCCGTAATGCGCCGTCAATGCCAAAGTGAAAATGGTATCGGCTGCGTCCGGTGTATAGCCGGCATCAATCGTCATCTTGTCCGGTCCCAATGTCGCCGTGAGCGTTCCTCCTCCCTGACTCAGGGAGAGGATGTTCGATGCGGATGCATCATTAAAGTAACTGGTGCTGAATATCCCGATGGAGAAAGTCCCATCGGCATTCTTCTTGGCACGGGCCGTGATAATCGGGGCATTGTCACCGAGCACGGCATTGTAGGTATTACCCGCGCTGATCATGTCCGGCATCACATGGACCTCGCCGGGCCCCTTATCGCCCTCGCTGATAAATACCAGGCGATAGGACTTCCCGGCCTCAAGCCCGCTGATGGAATAAGCCGAAACCTCTCGAGAGGCCTCATTGGCCGTCAGGGTCCCGAAGATCAGCACCTCCAGATCCTCAGAGACCGCAACCACTTCTGAAACCTCGGAGGTTGTGGGATAGGTCCCGTCGTCCTTGACCACCGAGCCGGAAACCGTCCCGCCTTCTACCAATTCCAGGGCTGTAGAGATGACATTGTCCCCTTCTGCAATCACGATGCCCCGGACGATCTTCGTGGTGTATCCCCTGCTGAAGATCTTGAGATTGTACGTTCCGGGAACAATCCCGCTGATGCTGAAGGTCGTGGTATCGCCGTCACTCGGTTCTCCTATGGTATCGATACCGCCCATGGGGTCCGAGTAGACTTCACCCTGCTTCTGGAGCAGGATAAAGGGCGCCGGCATGTCGTCTTCCATGAAGGGGAGCATCCACGGCGAACTACCGGTCTTGTGGATGGTCCCGGACAGCGTGGCGTTGGCAGCCGGGAGCGCAAAGTCCACACCGGTCAAACCTGCGGATGCCACTTCCACGTCCTTTTCCACCTCACCCCAGGTCACCGGGATGAACTTCATGAAATCCGGCCTTGAGCCGGCAATCACGGTGTAGTATTTGACGTTGGGATCCACGCCATAAATCGTATAGTTTCCTTTTGAGTCCGTGGTGGCAAAAGCCGATGTGGATCCGTCCTTCCCGTCCACCGGCATGGCCTCAACATCAATGTTCCCCAAAGGCGCACCGGTGGATTCAGACGTTACCGTACCGCTGATGGAAACGCCTTCATGGAGTTCCAGCGTACCGATATCCACGCTGGCCCCCGAGGTTTCAGGAACCACGACACCGGCCTTCCGGATCCCGATGTAGTTCTTGGCGCCGTTCTCTTTCATGCCGTGTTCCGCTTCCACGGTCACGACATAGGTCCCGGCTGGGAGATTGGCCAGGGTGAATGCCCCGGTATAGATGCCGCCCTGATCCGTAAACCGGCTGGTGGACCAGGGGTCCTGCATGGTTTCTCTCCAGCTCCCCTCTACCCAGGGGTAAGCCTCACAGCGGACCCGGATACCGTCAGAGGGTGTTACAGCCTTGCCGCTGCTCGCATTGACGAGCGTACCGGTGATGCTGGCGCCTTTCTTTAATTCCAGGTTCGCACCGGCCACGTCGCTATCGTTCACGGAAATGTTCTTGTAGGCGACGGTGTAGTTATTGGACCAGGCCTGGATCACATAGTCACCGTCCATGATATGTTCCAGAGTAAAGGAATAAGTCTTGGTCCCGTTGAAATCCTTGACAAAAACCGGCATGTGCCGGCCCATCCCTTCCTTTCGGGGATGCCGGAGTTCAATTTCGCATACATAGTTCCACTGGTCTCCTGTCGGAATATCCGGAAGGGTCAGGGTCCCGCTCACGGAATATCCGTCAGATAGGACGAAATCAACCCCTGACTTGGTCTGTCCGGAGGATACCGAGACCATCCGGCTGTCGGCCGCAATGTCGGGCTCGAATGGCGCCTGCATCATCTGTGCATTGGGATCGAAACCCGCCATCTGATCGGTCAGTTCCGTGGGAGGCGAGACACTGTACGCCCCTGCCCCCAGACCGGAGATGGTATAGGTCCCGTCGGGCAGGATCGGTCCCATGAACATCGAGGATCCTCCCATCATGGCCATCTTCATGGGCATGGCGGTCACCATTTTGCCTACGAGATCCGTGTTGAAGTTCACACTCCCGCTGTAGCCCGGCTCCAGTGATATGCTTCCGGTAATAACCCCTCCGGCGCTTAATGTAACGTTCTGACCGGAAGTGGTCTCGCCGTTGGTGACCGGGACTCTAACTGTCTCGGTCCCGAAGTTTCCGGTAGGCATCGGCTGAGCGCCGTTCAGCATATCCGCTGAATTGACGTACTCATTGACTTCAAGAATATATTCCGAGGTCCCCAGACCGGTCAGCGTATAAGATCCGTCTCCTGAAGGCTGGGTTGTTACGGGCTGCTGCCATCCCCATCCGGCCTTCATGGCCCTCACAACCACTTTGGAGAGATCCAGACCCGTTCCTGATACGGTCCCTGTAATCTTTCCTGAATAAGGCGCAAAGGACATATCCACGCCGGTCGCATTGCTGGTGTCCCCGGCCAGGGTTGCCGTCAGCGGCATGGGGGTCTGCTCATACCCTTCTCCCAGCCAGGAATGGATTTCATAGGTTCCGGCGCCCAGACCGCCTATAGTATAGGAGACACTCTGGTTGAGCCCTCGGGGAATCTGCACCTGGGTCCCGCTCCATCCGCTGCCGTCCGAAGATCCTGCGTCCACCCAAAGCATGATGGGCTGGGTTCCGGGATCTCCAGGATACATCTGATAACTGCCGGTGTCTCCGGCGATGGTGATGATCCCGCTGATGGTCCCGCCCTGAGAGATGCTGATGTTGCCTAAATCCGTATCCTGACCTGCGGTGACCACAACACTGGAGACACTGCTGGTCTTATAACCCATGACCTGAACTTCCACGGTGTAGGTCCCTTCAAGGGCGGATCGGATGTCGAAATTTCCCTGGGTCTGGCCTATATCCACGGAGCCCCCGCCCCAGGCCATGGTCCCGCTCGCCGTCCTTGCGTTCACATTGATCCAAAGCGGCGTTGATCCCGCATTGGCGGACGGCAGGGTCACGGTCCCGAAAATCCGGCTGGCCTTGGTCATGGTGATGTCCTGGGCGCCGCCGCTGCCATTCACCGTCACGGTATATTCCACACTGGCGTAGTTATTGGCCTCGGCCCGGATATGGTAGGTCTTGGTCTGTCCTGAAGCCGGTGGTTTGACATCGAGTGAATAAGTTGTGGATGTCGGACTGGAGCACTCGACCGGATCTTCTTTTCCATCGTTATCAAAATCATCTCCGGGCAGGGCGTTCAGGCAGAACTGGCCGTCCGCTGCATGGATGTGCGCATTGCCCCAGACCCAGTCGGATCCGTCATCGGTCCAGCCGTTGATGTTGATCCAGAGCTGGTCCTCCATGCCTCCCCACATGTTGACAAAACTGGTAAAAGCCGCGGGGATCGTAATGGCCCCTGTAACCAGGATCGAAGGGGACATGGTAAAATTGATGCCGGGTGTATTCTGTCCCGCCGTCACGGCAACGTCTCCTCCGGGATAATCCGCAGAGACGTACCCGCTCTTCTGTGCATTGACATGATAGCTGCCGGCCTTGAGGCCGGAAATGGTGTAGTTTCCGCTTGAGTCCGTATCAGAATCTCCCCAGCCATACTGCGAGCCGGCATTCACATGGACCCCGGGAAGCGGATTCCCCCCTGCGGTCACATTTCCTGAAATCGAGGCGGTCTGGATGGTAACCGTCAATGAATTATCCATGGACTGATCCAGCGTCGTATTGATCCAATCCCCGTCTTCATCCACCATGATCCTGATGGAATACGTCCCATTGGGAAGAACACGCCATTTGTTGTCCCTCCCCTCGAACATGAATTGATTGGGTCCTCCGGCTCCGGCCCAGCCCTCCATGGTCGTATCCGATGTCTGCCACGAGTTCGGATCCGACCAGTCCGGCATCTGAAATCCCGGTGTGCCGTTCGTGTCCACCATCACCTTGAACGACCCGGACACATCCGATGTAAAATGAACATTAGCCCGGTCATCCGTCCCATCCCCGTCCGGTGAAATGGTGACGTTGGTCAGGCTGCCCGGCGTCCCCGTATCAATGCTTACGCTGTTCATCGAGGCATAAGACGAATGAATGAAAACAGCCATCAGGAAAAAACTGAACAGCATGAACCAATGATTGACTGAAAATGTTTTTGCCTTCATACTTTCTCCTTCTTGTTAATGGTTTAATGACTCATATTTCTTGATAAACTTGCCTTTAAGGACTCCTGCCTCTTGTATTCAAAAGCGATCCTTTGCAGGGCGGATTTTTCCTCTTGGAGTTGTAATGCCGTCCTGGTTTCATATTGAGTTTTTTGATTCATGGTCTTGGCCTTGAGCTCCTTAAATTTTTGCATCTTTTTTGCCCGATAGAGCGCCTCATCAATCAACGACCTGCTTCCAGGGGTGTTCCCCATCTCCTTCCCATTTTTTCTTTTGGAATTTTCCTGAGACACATGGGACAGGCTCGCCTGTTCGTCCCTTTTCAGCATGTCACCCACCTCTTGAGAGGTCAGGAAAGCCGGTCCCGAAGACTTGAACCCGGCAAGGAGATGATCGTTCAACGAGACATACCGCTCTTGATGATCCGGCCCGCCCTTAGGATAGATCCGGACCGCCTTTAAAATGTGGTTTCCTGACGCATCTTTTTCCGGGGAAAAGATCATGGCATAACTTTGTGTTCCTGATATTTTCTTCAGAGCATCCTCAATGTTTTGGTCCTTGAAATGGACGCTTATCCGGTCATTGAGAAGCGATGGGTCTATGAACACACGGATGCCCGTCTTCCGGATCACGGACTCCATCACCTGATTCAGCGTGGCTTTTTCAATTGCGGCATCCATACGGCCATGTTCGACGTTCAAAACAAGACTTTCCGCACGAACACCGGATGCGGTGAAGAAGCAGAATACAAAAACGAACAAGATATAAGAGAAGATGCTGCAAAGGAACGGAGAGATCGTTTTCAATAGAAAACCCCCAACATGAATGCTTCGTTCCGATCTTTTCAATGTCATCAAGCTCCTTTATCGGAATCCGGAAAAGGAACTTTAGAACTTTTTTAATTATTTTTAATCGTAAAAAATGTTATGAACTATTATAAGGAAACAAAGGCGTAAGATAGCCATAGGGCTTGAGATCTTGCCCCTGATCGTATATGATGGCCGATCATGGCTGGAACAGGTCATCATCGTCAAAACTTAACTTTAAAATCCGTTATAAGCCTTTTTTAGGATTCGCCTTCAGTATGAGATACCGGAGACCTAAATATCTAACCTGCACGAGTCTTTTTATTTTTCTTTTGCTCTTCTCTTTGTCCCCGGCTGTGCAGGGCCGGGCTTCCCATGACATCCCGTGGGATGAGAGCGAGAATGCAAAAACTGCGGACCTCATCAAAAAAAGAATCTCTGAAGCCGGTTCTCCCCCAAAAATCAGAATTGGAAAAGAGTTTATCCATGATACGGTGATGCTTGACCGCTTCTACAGCAGAAGAGGCTTCAGGCCTGCATGGGCCGGCGCAAACGGATCCTTAGCTCAAGCTTATGCACTGGTCAAGGCCATTGAAGATTCCCGTAATGAAGGACTCACCCCGGATTACTATCACCTCAAAAATATTGAATCCCTTTTAGCCGGCATACGAGAAGGCGCAGCAAAGGATGGACCCTCTTTTGAAACCATGGCGGATCTCGACCTGCTCCTCACGGATGCATTCCTCCTGCTAAGCTGTCACCTCTCGGCAGGGTGCGTCAATCCGGTAACGCTTGACGCAGAGTGGCATGCCGGCCGGGAGACCGTTGATGTTTCCTCGATCCTTGAAAAGGCGCTGGAAGACGACCTCATAGAAGAAACCTTAATAAAACTTCTCCCGTCACAATATGGTTACTCCAGACTCAGGCAGGCCCTGGCGCATGACCGGAAAATAGCGGAAAGAGGGGGATGGCCGGCTGTTTCAACCGGGCCTTCCTTGAAAAAGGAGAGTTTTGACCGGCGGGTCATTGAACTTAAAAAGAGGTTGATCGCTTCGGGTGATCTTACCCCTGAGGAAGATGAGTCAGGAGAACTTTTCGACGAAACCCTCGAACAGGCCGTCATCAGGTTCCAGGAACAGCACGGGCTGGACGCCGACGGAGTGGCCGGCCCTGCCACATTGAAGGCCATAAATGTCCCGGTGCAGGCAAGAATCCGCCAGATTGAATTGAACATGGAGCGCCTGCGCTGGATACCCAGGGATCTCGGGCAGAAATATATCATCGTCAACATTGCCGACTTTAAACTGGATTTATTTGAGAACGGCCATACGAACATGTCCATGAAGGTCGTGGTGGGCAAAAATTACTGGCATACCCCTGTCTTCAGCGCAGTCATGACCTACCTGGAGCTGAATCCTTATTGGAATGTTCCGAAAAATATCATGGTCAGGGAGATCATCCCCAAAATGAGCAAAGACCCCGATTACCTGGCCAAAAACAACCTGAAGGTTATATGGGAAGGCCAAGGCCGCATAGAAGTCATAGACCCGGAGGCCCTGGACTGGTCCCTGGCCTCGGCCAAAAACTTCAATTATAAACTCAGGCAGGACCCCGGCCCCCAGAATCCCCTCGGACGGATCAAGTTCATGTTCCCGAACAGGTTCAATGTCTATCTTCACGACACACCGGTCAAGAATCTCTTTTCAAAAAATGTCCGGGCCTTCAGTCACGGCTGCATCCGCATAGAAAAACCCATGGAACTGGCAGAGTACCTGTTAAAGAGGGACCCTTCGTGGACTCAAGAGAGGATACAGGCCGCCATAGACGACGGCAGGAATAAAGCCGTGCGGCTTCCCCAGCCTATAGCCGTCTATATACTCTATCTTACCGCATGGGTGGATGAAGCAGGAAGACTTAATTTCCGTGAAGATGTTTATGATAGAGACATACAAATGGACAAGGCCTTGGGAAAAAGACCGCCTGCTCCATAAAGCGGATGAGAAACCGGATGAAAATTTATGTATACTTTCTCTTTCAATTTATATTATAATGATTACATAACATAACAAATACAATATTTCCGGACAAGTCATACCGCCATGCACTTATTTGAAAAAAAAATCATCGAACAATCTTGCCATGAGATAAACCGCAGAGGATTTCTGACCCTGGGGCTTCTGACCGTATCCGCATGTCTGGTTCCCGCCCCTGCCCAGTCTGCGCTGAAAAACTTTTTCATCCAGAAAAAAACACTCTCGTTTTATAACACCCACACTGAGGAACATCTGGAGACCGTCTACTGGAACCGGGGAATGTATATTCCGGATGCCATGGACCGGATCAACACCATCCTCCGCGACCATTATACCGGGGACATCTCTCCCATAGACCCGGACCTGCTGGATCTCCTTTTTGCCCTCAGGGCTAAAGTGAAAACCCGGGAGCCCTTCCACATCATATCCGGTTATCGTTCGCCGCAGACTAATGAGTTTTTATGGAGACAGGGACATGGGGTGGCGAAAAACAGTATGCATCTCTACGGCAAGGCCGCGGACATCAGGCTGCCGGGTTATGAACTTTCAAATCTGAGACAGGTTGCCGTTTCTCTCCGAAGCGGCGGCGTGGGATATTATCCAGGCTCCGACTTCATCCACGTGGACACCGGAAGGATCCGCTGCTGGTAGGCCATCCACCCCGCGAGAATTCAGTTGACTTACCCAACAAAGTTTGGTAACTTTTAGGCAGTCCAGGAAGGAGACTCCGTGAGCATCGTGGTCAAGACCATAAAGCACAAAAAATATGCGTATCATGCCTACCGGAGCAGGAACAAGGTCGTGCACAAATACCTCGGCCCTCTTTCCGACCCGGCGGTTGCGACAAAGATGGAAGCCCTGCAGGAAATGAAAACGATTCCGAAACGGTTTTACTTCCTTTTCTGGGACACCCCCCCCGGCCGGGTTGACCTCCGAAGTCATGCCCGGTACGTAATCGAGCGCGTCCTCGAAATGGGCAGTTTGGATGCGCTTCACTGGATACAGCGTCTTTATCCCACAAAACTGATTATGGAAACCTGCGAGAACAGCCGGAAGATTTCACCCAAGTCCAATAACTTCTGGAGGATCTGGTTTGGCCGTCCATGTTGAATCCCTGCCCCCGAACTTAAGAAAGGTCATCGCCCGGCTCAGACCCGTGGTCCGCGCCCACGGATTCATCCTGGCCGGTGGAACCGGCCTCGCCCTGCAACTGGGGCATCGTATCTCCGAGGACCTGGACTTTTTCACCACAGAGGACTTCAGCACAGAGAACCTCTTCCAGGCGCTCCAGGCAGAGAGAGTTCAACCCGAAATCATGCAGGAAGCTCAAGGGACCCTGACCGTTTTAGCGAATGAGGTCAAGACTTCCTTTTTCCACTACCCTTATCCGTTTCCTGAACCCAAGGCCCGGTGGAACGGAATTTCGATCTCCGGGATCGCGGATATAGCCGGAATGAAAGTCATTTCGATCAGTCAGCGGGGCGCAAGAAGAGATTTTGTGGACCTCTATTTCATCCTGCAGAGCCTTCCCTTCTTTCAAGTGGCCGAGAACATGATCCGGCGTTTCGGCTGGAATAGGATTCATCCTCTCCACATCGGCAAGTCTCTGGTCTATTTTGAGGATGCGGAGTCCGACCCGGACCCCCGCTACTGCGGAAAGAAAAAGCCAAGCTGGGAATTCATCAAGAGATTCTTCACCCGGAACGTCCAGCAGATCGTCCTCGACCTCGAGAGCGCCAGAGAGGCCGCACCCTGAGAAAGCTGCTTTCCCTTGAAAAATGCCGGCTTCGTTTCCACCATCTCCATCCTTCCATAAGTGGATTTTTTCAGATCGGTCAGCGTGCGGAAAGAATTCTGGCTCGACCTGGTTTCCAAGAGACTCTATTCCGTGCTCATGGCGAAAGGCCCTGCCCGGAGACTTGAGATTGATTTTCCAACCCTCTTTATGATCGCCGAATGGGGGGCCTTTCATCATGAGAGACTTGATGGGAGCGGGTATCCCTTTCACTGCAAGGCAGCGGACCTCACCATAGGGGCGCGGATCATGATGGTGGCCGATATCTTTACGGCAACGGCCGAAGACCGGCCCTATCGCAAGGGGATTATTCGTATCCTCAAAGACTTCTCGGCAAGAAAACTCTTGGAATCGAAGGTCGTTGACCTCCTGGTAGAGAATTACGACGAGGTCTTTTTAGAGATGCGAAAGAAACAGGAAGCTGCGCGTGCCTTCTATGAAGAGCAGTTTGCATGCGTCGAGACAGCAAGCGTCTGATACTATAATCCTCAATTCCGGGGACAGCTTATGTAATTCCCCTCCAAACATTCCTGGAAGGTCAAAGGTGTCAGACACCTTTGAAGGTCCCTGAGCTTTATATCCAATCCTCAGGATTGTACTCTTTGGAAAAATGGATACCCGTGATATCTGTGCTTCCGCTATAAAGTAACTGACCGGTGAGTTCATAGAATTGCCTTGTAACATGGGTCTGAACGGAAGACAAAGGCAGGCTTTTTCAACAGCCCCACAGCGGCCGTTTAAATAAATGGCTCTTCGCGTAAGAGTGTGGGGTGATTCCAATAACAACTGACCTGCGTTGGACTCTCTCAACCATGCATAGGTTCTTGCTCCTCCTCTATACAGGGCTTTCCTAGAGGAAGAGCCTATCTTATTTCTCCCCGGATCGGTAGAACCTCTTCAGGTCCACCACCAAAGGTGGTGGGTTTAGAATAAAACTTAGTGGCCGTGTCAGTTCTGGCTCGCCAAAATCATAACCGGTCAGGCGCCGGTTTCTCTGAAGAAGTCTCTTTAGGCGACGATGGCCGGACCGAACCGGAATCCATTTCGAAGAAGTCATTCCCCTCCGTATGTTTCGAGGAGGCATATTCACGGGGTTCGCTCCCCTTCCTGAAACATTCAAAATAGGTTTCCTGATTCTCTGAAGAAGGGAGGAGGCCGGTCTTGGAATCAATCTTGACCAATACAACGTCATCAGGGACCGGGAAAGGCATTCTTTCGGAGTTCAGGGTTGCCTTGCGCATGAAAGAGAGCCATATCGGGGCCGCGGCCCTTGCTCCGGTTTCTCCGTTCCCCAGTGAGCGCATGTCATCATAACCCACCCAGACCCCGGCAATGAGATCCGGAACGAACCCGATATAAAGGGCGTCCTGAAAGTTGTTGGTCGTTCCGGTCTTGCCGGCCGAAGGACGGCCCAGCTCCTGCATCTTCCACCCGGTCCCGTTCCTGACCACCTCTTCGAGCATGCTGGTCATGATATAGGCCACATCGGAACTCACGGCATCTTCGGTCGAGGGCTCTCTCTGCTCGATCACCTTCCCATCGTAGTCCGTAATACGGCGGATAAAGTACGGCTCCGCCCTTCTGCCCTGGTTGGCAAAAACCGAATAGGCAGAGGTCAGCTCCTGCAGGGTCACCCCCGATGAACCGAGGGCCAGGGAATAGTTCTTATCGAGGGGGCTTGTAATCCCGAGCCTCTTCGCCAAATCAACGACGTTCCTGACCCCCACTCTTTGAAGAAGCTTGACAGTCACCACGTTGATGGACTTCGCCAGGGCGACACGAAGCCGGGTAGGCCCGTAAAACTTTTCGCTGTAATTGGACGGTTTCCACTTCTCCGGCATACCGGGTTGATCAAAGATGATCGGCGCATCGATGATGATGGTGGCCGGAGAAAATCCTTTCTCTATGGCAGCAGCGTAGATCAACGGTTTGAATGCCGAGCCGGGCTGCCTCCTGGACTGGACCGCCCGGTTGAATTCGCTCTTCTCAAAATCGAATCCCCCGACCATGGCCTTGATCTCACCGGTGGACGGCTGCATGCAGATGACAGCCCCCTGCGCCTCCGGTTCCTGTTCCAAAGAGAAGAACAGACCTGACGATCCCGGCACAGACCTCACGACCCTCACGAGGATGCGGTCTCCTTGGGAGAGGATATCCTCCAGCGACTTGGGTTTGATCCAGACGGTCTTGGCCGGATCCGAGGGGTCCTTCTTACGGACCGCGCTCCCTGCCCATTGGAGTCCTTCCAAGGGGAGGAACCCCTTACCCGCTTCGGTCAGAACCCATGCGCCCTTCCCGTCCAAATCGGCGACCGTACCTTCCAAAATATCGTTCACACGGACGGACCTGCTTTCCTGAGGACGGCTGAGAGGCGCTTCCAGCGGTTTCTTAGACTCCTCCCCCGATGCGGATCCATGACCTATGGGCCCGCGGTACCCATGCCGTTTGTCATATTCCATCAGCCCTTCTCTCAGCGACTGGAAGGCCGCACGCTGCATCGTCAGATTCAGCGTGGTATGCACCTCCAGCCCGCTCCGGTAGAGTTCCTGACTTCCGTACCGCTCCATGAGATAACGGCGGACGTGCTCAATAAAGTAGGCGGATACATCCTGATATTTTTCTCTCTTCTTGAGTACGATGTTCTCCGCATCGGCGGCGCGCATCTGATCTTTTGAAATGAAATGTTCTCCGTACATCCGGACCAGAACCATGGACCTTCGCTTCAAGGCGGAATCCGGCTCCTTGTATGGATCGAAATGGGCGGGCGCCTTGGGAAGGCCCGCCAGCATCGCCGCTTCGGAAAGGCTCAAGTCTTTCACATGCTTCCCGAAATAGGTTTCGGACGCGGCCTCGACGCCGTAGGCCCCTTCTCCGAAGTAGATCTGATTGAGGTAGAGTTCGAGGATCTCTTTTTTGCTGAATCGTTTCTCGATTTGAAGGGCCAGGAGGATCTCCCGGATCTTCCTTTGTATGGTCCTCTCCGGAGAGAGGAAAAGGGTCTTGGCCAGCTGCTGGGTGATGGTGCTCCCTCCCTGCGTGATCTGTTTGGCCCGCAGGTTGGCCCAGAAAGCCCTGGAGATACCCTGAAAATCGATCCCGCCGTGCTGATAGAACCGGGCGTCCTCAATGGCAATGAAGGCCTTCACCAGGATATCGGGAATTTCGGAAAAGGGGAGAAGAATCCTTCTCTCGATGTAAAATTTCCCGGCCACCTCGTCGTTATCAGCATAGACCGTGGTGATCAGGCTCGGCCGGTAGTCCTTCAGCTTTGAGACATCCGTAAGTTCATGGAGAATCTGAGTGTACAGGAGAAAACCGGCCCCAGCGGCTGCCGAGAGAACAAGGACCAGCAGAAGAACCAATCCGGTGATCATCCATCTGAACCACCGCTTCTTTTTTGCGGGTCTCTTCATGGTCAAAACCCTGCGGCGCCGGATGATGATAACGGTGGGATCTGAGGAGCGGGCATGCCGTTATAAAAAACATTCGAGACAGAGACGGACATGAAGCTTTTTCCCAAGGCCGTCTGGTACCCCATGAAGGCAGCGAAAAGGATGACGAAGAGAAGGACGATCAACAGAAGAATCTTCTTCCAGACGGACATGCCCGGAGCCGCTTTAGAAACAGCGTCTTCCGGTTCGGAAACAGCCGCAGATCTTCCTGACTCACAGTTCCCGCAGACCGGACGACCGCCTGCGGGCAAGTCCCGGACGAGAGGACCCCCGCAGTAGATACAAAAACGATATTTAGGCGAGGGCGCTTCAGGCGCAGAAACAGATTCGGATGGGGGTTCCGGTTCAAACTCCTTCTGAAATTCAGGTCCGGTTAGAGCTGCCTCAGCAGCCATTCCGGAAGGCTCGGCAGAAACTGCCTCAGGCGCCTCCGCCTTAATTCGGGGTTCCGGAGGGACGGCTGCCGCAGGTTCCTCCTCTTTGACTGCCTGCATCTCATGCTCTTTTCTGAGGCGGATCATGAGGACTGAACCGCAGTGCCTGCATCTGACTCGGATCCCTTCCGGGGTGAGGCGCTTCTCATCCACACGGTATGCCTTGCCGCAGCCTTTGCAATGAATCAGCATGGCTCATTCCTTTCCGAAAAAAATTCCCTTCCCTGCTGAATCCTGATATTATACTGAAAAGACACAAAAAAACAACTTTATATTTTAAACCTCTTTGCACTCATGATAGGCTGTTTTCATGGAACGGATCCGGAAGATCACGCAACTCTTTGTCTTGGGTTTTGACGGAACCGAGCCCGATGCGCATATCCTCAGGATGATACGGGATTTCGGGATCGGGGGGGTCATCCTCTTCTCACGCAACATACGCGATCCTCAGCAGACGGCCGGGCTCATTCAGAATCTACAGGAGGTCTCAGAGATCCCTCTTCTCGTGGGGATCGACCAGGAAGGCGGGCGAGTCACCCGGCTGCCGGAGCCCTTTACGATCTTCCCGGGCAATCACGCCCTCGGCCTTTCACACTCCAGGAAACTCGCCTACGCCTTCGGCCGGGCCACGGCGGAAGAACTCTCAGCCGTGGGGATCAACCTCAATTTCGCCCCGGTCCTCGACGTCAACACCAACCCGGAGAATCCGGTCATCGGAACACGGGCCTTCTCCGGGGATCCGGAAGAGGTTGCAGACCTCGGATGCTCCGTGATCCGGGGACTTCAGGACTACGGGGTGATCGCCTGCGGCAAACATTTCCCCGGACACGGCGACACAACGCTTGATTCGCACCTGGACCTCCCCGCCGTGCGTCATGAGGAAGAGAGGCTGAGGCGCATGGAGATGCTCCCCTTCCGGAAGGCGATTGACTGCGGGCTTTCGACCCTGATGACGGCGCATGTGCTCTACCCTGCGTTCGACCCCGAACGCCCGGCCACCCTCTCCCGCCGGATGGTGCAGCAGATCTTGAGAGAGGAACTCCGCTTCAACGGCGTCGTCTTCAGCGATGACCTGGAGATGAAGGCCGTGGAGGACCGATGGGGGATTGAACGCTCATCTGTCCTTGCGATCAGCGCGGGTCTGGACGCCCTGCTCATCTGTCATGACCCCGCAAAACAGGAAAAGGCCCTTCACGCGGTCATGGATGCGGTGGAAGAGGGAGAGATCACCCTGGAACGGATCGATGAATCCGCAGGCAGGCTGCTCGACCTGAAGCGCAGGCGGCTCGGAACGCCTTTCCATATGGACCTTAAGAGGATTGAAACGCAGGTGGGATCGAGCGCCCACCGTGATCTGGCCTCGACCATCGCGGGTTATGGTAGGTAAAAAGGGGTCGAGGCTTCAAGGGGTCAAGGGGTCAAGTGAAATACTGATACCGGTAAACCGAGTACAAGAACGCAAGCAAAATCTCCAGAGAAAAACCCCTGATGTTTTCACCCACTCTTTTGGAGATGATCTTCGAATCAAAGGATCCATCCGCTTCCATGAAAATAGGAAGCATACCGGATCAGCTTCCGCACATCATGGTTCCACGCCTCCCACTTCTCAAGCAGCGCCTCGGCCGGCGTTTTTTCTTGCGCCAAGGTCATCTCCTCCAGCGGTTCCAGGAATCGGAGATCCTCTCCCTGCCGCCGGAGCCCCTCCTTCGCGATCCGGACCAGCTCCTGGGCCATGCTTAGGATGATCTTGCCTCCGATCCTGGCCTTGAGTCCCATACGGCAGACCTCTTCGTGCAGTTTCAGCCGGTCCTCAAAGCGGGAGCCTCGAACCATGTCCCAGGCCGCTCTCCGGGCCTCGCCATCATATAAAATGCCTTTCCAGAAAGCCGGAACCGATAGGACCATGCCCGGTGATTGAGCATCCACCCCGCGGACCTCGATATACTGTTTGAGACGAACCTCGGGGAAGAGCGTGCTCAAGTGAAGCCTCCAATCCTCTTCCGTGGCCTGCAGCCCTGATGCCCCTTTTTCCAGAAAATCGCCGAACCGCATGCCGTGCATGGGGATCCACTTCCCCTCACGGACCACAAAGAGCATGGGGACCCTGAGCGCATACTGAAGATAATCCTTAAAGGAGGCCCCTTCATTGAATGCAAAGGAGAGAAGGCCGCACCGGTCCGGATCCGTATGCATCCAGACATGTTCACGACGGGTCAGGAAGCCGTTGGGCCTTCCTCCGGAGATCGGTGAATTGGCGAACATGGCTGAGACCAGGGAGGTGATCCCCATGGCGGTTCGGAGTTTGTCCATGGCGTCCGCTTCGTCCGTGTAATCGAGGTTCACCTGGACCGTGGCCGTCTCTTTCATCATCTGGTGGGAGAGCGCCCCTTTGACTTTCAGATAGGGCGCCATAATATCATACCGGCACTTGTCCACAAAAGGGATCTCCTCCTGCCGGCTGACGGGATGCATCCCGATGCCGATGAAATCGATCCCCAGATCCTGGGTCACCGAGTAAAGCTCCCGGATATACCCCTTCAATTCTTCGGACAACTCGATGAGGGTCGGCCTGGGGGCGCCTGAAAGTTCGATCTGCGCTCCAGGCTCCAGGGTTACATTCGAGGAATCCTTACCCAGAAGGCAGATCAGATGTTCTTTTTCACACAAAGGCGCCCAACGGGGGTTCTTAAGCAGACGGTTCAGGATAGACTGAATCCCGCCCTCTCCCTTATAGGGGACCGCAACGCCGGATCCGGCATGGACCCCGAAGAGTTCGTATTCCCCTCCGATCCGGAGGTCTCCGGACGGTTTGCTCCCCTCATGAAAATACCGGATCAGATCCTCATACCCGATCCTCCGGGAACCCGGCTCATTCATTAAAAACCCTCCACGGCAAACCTGTTGACTGTGGAATGCTTCTCTGATACTGTGATGCTGATCAAACATTATATGTCATCGGCACGGATCTGTCATCCTGAAAAGTTTGTGGATTTTTTATGTCCCATTTGAAAATCGGTTTTGTCATGGACCCCATCGAGGCCATCCGGACCGAGGTCGATTCCACCTACCTCCTCATGCTCGAATCCCAGCGCCGGGATCATGAGATCTTTTACATGACGGTCCCCGACCTCTACCTGCATACCCAGACCCCCATGGCGACCGGCCGGGCCATCCGGGTCTTCCGAGGCAAAGAATACTTCCGGCTCGGAGACGAAACCCTCCTCTGCCTGAACGATCTCGATGTTCTCTTCATGCGCAAGGACCCGCCCTTTGACATGGATTACTGTATGGCCACCCTGATCCTGAGCATGGTCCACACTAAAACCCTGGTGATCAACAGCCCCCAGGGACTCAGGGACTGCAACGAAAAGGTATCGGTCCTGCGGTTCCCCGAGCTGATCCCGGAGACCATCGTCAGCAGGCGGATATCCGTCCTTCAAAAATTCCTCCAGGAGATGAACGGGGAGATGATCGTGAAGCCTCTCGACAAGTCCTGTGGCAGAGAGATCCTCTATGTGCATCAGGACGACAGCAACGCCAATACCCTTCTTGAGATGGCCACGAAAGAAGAGAGCCGCTTCGTCATGGCCCAGCGTTACCTCCATGAGGCGGCTCAGGGCGATAAACGGATCATCCTGCTCAACGGCGAGCCCATCGGCGCCGTGCTCTGGCTCCCCCCGCAGAACAGCTTTGACAGGCCCCCCATCCGTTCCCCTTGGCATGCGGCCGGTACCGAACTCACTGAACGGGAACGCGTAGTCTGCCGGACCATAGCCCCTTTCCTTAAAGAAAACGGTTTATTCCTCGCAGGCATTGACATGATCGGAGGCTGCCTGATCGAGATCAACATCACCAGCCCTACCTGCCTGCATGAGATCAACGCATTGAACCGGGACTGCCTCGAATCAAAAGTGATCGACTTCGTCGAAGAGGAATGCAGGAAACGACGGCCATGACCATGAAGGAATAGCTGTCCGGTCTGGTTAATCCACATGGGCGCCGACCTCTGCATTCCGCAGTCTTTCGTAAAACTCACCAACCGCTGATGTGCCTTCAGCCGGCGACCAGGCAGCAAACTCTGCCGCGGTTTGGGCATCATACGGCCCCTGTTTAACCTCAAAAAACACCGAATGATCGGCAATGGGGATCCAGGAATGCCATACATTCAGAGGGATTTCAAACCCGACCGTATCCGTTCCGGGGCCGACAGAGCGGCGTTCGGTCACGAAGCCCGCGTCATCGAACAGCATCACATCAAAACGGCCGAGAATGACCACCGCGAATTCCCACTTCATTGGGTGCCGATGCGGCCGGAAATAAGAACCAGGCCTGGCCGCTACGAATAACCGCTGCACCGGATCGGACGGTAATTCATGAACATTGTGGTTGATGCGCCTTCTAACATTCGCACCAGCCCGGGCAATCAAATCATCAATCAAATCGGATGTAATCAGTTTCATTCAACCCCCCTTGATCATGCGGCCAACCGGTAGGATTGGCCTGACGAATCGTAAAGTCGATGGATTGCTCATTCATACCTTAAGGCGTCAATGGGGTCGAGAAGCGATGCCTTGTATGCCGGGTAAAACCCGAAAAACACTCCGACCAACCCTGAAAATCCGAAGGCCAGTATAATCGCAAGGGGAGATATAACGGTGGGCCATCCTGCGAGCATGGACAGAATCTTTGAACCGGATATGCCGATCATCACCCCGGCGACACCGCCGATGAATGATAATATGATCGCTTCAACCATGAACTGCATCCGAATGTCCCAGGTTTTTGCCCCGACGGCCATTCTGATCCCGATCTCTCTGGTCCTCTCCGTGACCGATACGAGCATGATGTTCATGATTCCGATGCCTCCGACAAGGAGAGAGACGGACGCTATGGCGCCCAGCAGTAAAGTCATGACCTTTGCCGATTGTTCCGCCGTCTCCATCATCTGGGTCAGATTTCGGACGGTGAAGTCATTCTCCTGCTTTGGGCCGATTCGATGTCTCTGTCTGAGCAGCTCGTTGATCTGTTTCTCGGCAGCCGGCAGGTCTTCTCTGTTTTTTGCTTTGACCATGATGATCCTGACCATTCCCGGGAAAGTCGTCCCGAAAAGCTTCTTCTGCGCCGTGGTGACAGGAACATAAACGGTATCGTCCTGATCCTGGCCTGTCGGGGTCTGTCCTTTTGCCGCAAGGACGCCTATAACCATGAACGGAACCTTCTTGATCCTGATCATCCGGCCCAACGGGTCCATATACCCGAAAAGATTCTCCGAGACCGTCTTACCCAAGAGACATACTTTCACGGCGCTCTTGACATCCTGCTCTGTAAAAGGTCTCCCGGCAGATAGGGACCAGTCCCTGACCCTCAGCATACCCGGAGTGGTTCCGACGACCCCGGTTGACCAGTTTTCGTGTCCATAAACGATTTGTGCAACCCCGCTGAGAATCGGCGCGACGTCCCGGACTGCGGGGCATTCCTTCCGGACGGCCTCTGCATCACCCGTGGTCAGTGACGGCTGTGTGCCTGAACCCATTCTCACGCCTCCGGCGGTGGTTGCTCCTGGAAGGATGATGAGAAGATTGCTTCCCATGCTCGAAATCTGCTCAGCGATCTGCCGGCTTGCTCCTGTGCCGACAGCCAGCATGATAATCACCGCGCCGACACCGATGATCACTCCGAGCATGGTCAGAGCGGAGCGCGTCTTGTTCACTCTTAATGCCCTGAATGATATTCTGAGGGTTGAAGGAAGATTAATCATGATTGTTCCTGCCTCATGTCGCTGATCACATGACCGTCCAGGAACCGAATGATCCGCCTGCTGTATGCTGCGATGTCCGCCTCATGGGTTACAAGGATAACCGTGATGTTGGATTCCGCATTCAGTTTGACAAATATCTCCATGATTTCAGCGCTCGTCCTGGTGTCAAGGTTCCCGGTCGGCTCATCCGCAAGGATGATGGGCGCATGATTGACGAGGGCCCTGGCGATGGCCACTCTCTGCTGCTGGCCGCCTGAAAGCTGATTGGGATGATGGTTTTCCCTCCCCTCAAGACCGACGCTTTTGAGCGCATCGGCTGCATGCTCTCTTCTTTCTCTTGCAGGCATCCCGTCATAAAGCATCGGAAGCTCGACATTTTCAAGGGCGGATGTCCTTGGAAGCAGATTAAATCCCTGGAAGACAAAACCGATTTTTTTATTCCTTATTCCTGCAAGTTCATCCCTGTCAAGATCACCCACATTCATATGCTCCAGGAAATATTTGCCGTCCGTCGGCTGATCAAGGCAGCCCAGGATATTCATAAAAGTTGATTTACCGGAACCTGATGGACCCATGACGGCAACAAATTCACCTTTACCTATGGTTAAAGACACTCCTCCGAGCGCATTCACATCAACATCACCCAGCCTGTAGATTTTAGTAATTTCCTGCGCTTCAATGATGGCCATATCAGAACATCCTCGGCCCGGAAGGCATGGACGGTTGTTTTGCCGGCGCAAGAGATTCTACGATGATATCCTGCCCTTCTTTGATGTCACCGGAGACAAGCTCGGTATCCTTCCCGTCACTGATGCCGGTTGAAACCGGTATGCGTTTCGGTTTCCCCTGTTCGAGTATCCAGACTCCGGGCCCTTTCGGCCTTTCCGCCGTCTTTGCCTTTTCCGGCGGCTGGAACCTCAGCGCGGCATTCGGTATCGTCAGCACATCTTTTTTAACGGATATAATAACGGATACTTCGGCGGTCATTCCCGGTTTGAGCTTAAACTCAGGATTATCCACGATGATCACGACATCATACGTAACCACATTCTGGACGGTGATCGGGGCATTCCTGACCTGAAAAACCTTGCCCTTGAAAGTCAAGTCCGGATAAGCATCCACGGTAAATTCAACATCCTGCCCGACCATGACCTTCCCGATATCCGCCTCATCCACATTCGTATCAATCTGCATTTTTGTCAGATCCTGCGCAATGGTAAAGAGGGTCGGGGTCTGAAAGCTCGCCGCAACCGTCTGGCCGACGTCCACACTTCTCGACACGACAATCCCGTCTACCGGAGACACAATCCTTGTATAACGAAGGTTGGTCCCGGCAAGGTTTAATGCCGCCTCGGCCTTGGCGATCTCCGCCTTTGCCGCGCTGCTCCCGGCAACGGATGTCTCATAATTCGTCTCTGATGTATCGAGATCACTCCTGGCAATGTAGTTTTTCAAAAACAGTTCCTTATTCCGGTTCAGGGTCCTCTTGGCATCAAGAAGCGCCGCTTCGGCTTTCTCCAGATTGGCTTTCGCCGAAAGAAGATTGGCCTTTGCCTGGTTCACCTGTGCCTCAAACAGAGCCGGATCTATCCGGGCGATCAACTGCCCTTTCTTTACAGGAGAATTGAAATCCGCGTATAATTCCTTGATCGTCCCCGATACCTGGGTGCCTACCAGAACCGTGGTCACAGGGTTGACGGTGCCCGTGGCCGTAACGGTCATTTCGATATCCCCTTTGACGATCTTGTCTGTTCTGTATTCCGGCTCATTTTCTTTGTCCCTGAATAAAACAGATCCGGCAACAGCCATGAAAATAATGATTCCGCTGATCAGCGCTATTTTTTTCATCTCTCCCCCATCGCCTTCTCAAGGCTTGCCCGAGCCGCCTTGTCTTCACAAAGCATCCGGATATAGGCTCTCCTTATATGCATGACCGCCGTTTCGGCGCCTGACATGTTCACCCATTGAAAGGCCCCCTGTCAAGAGGTAAAAAATCCTTTTTAGCGGAACCGGACGGTTGTAGAAAATTGCCGCAGGTATTGAAAAGAAGTTGAGGTCGGATGAAACAGGAAGAGCCGCCCTGTGAGGCGTCGTCTAATGATGTTCCTTCACCTTGCTGAAGGTGATTCCCGGCCACTTCTCCATGACAAACTCGAGGCTCCATTTGCTTGCGGCAAGATACGCCAAATGTCCTTCAGCGTCGTAGGACAGATTGGCCTGGTTCTTCCTGACAAATTCTTCCAGCTTCTTTTTGTCATCGTACTCGATCCACCGGGCCATGGTGAAATCCGTCGGGACATAGGCGGCCTCGACCCCGTATTCGTTCTTCAGACGGGCCATGGTCACGTCGAACTGCAGAACCCCGACGGCCCCCAAAATATAGTCATTCCCCATCAGCGGGCGGAAAACCTGTACCGCTCCCTCCTCGGCCAACTGGGTCAATCCCGTTCGAAGCTGCTTGGATTTGATCGGGTTCTTCAGCACGGCCCGCCGGAAGTATTCCGGCGCAAAGTTGGGGATACCGGTGAACTGCAGGGGTTCCTTGTCCGTAAAGGTATCGCCGATCTTGATGGTCCCATGATTGTGGATGCCGATAATATCGCCGGCATAGGCCTCCTCCACGTGCGTCCTCTCCTGGGCCATGAAGATGGTGGCATTGGAGAGGGTCATCTCCTTGCCGGTCCGATGGTGGCGGACCTTCATCCCCCGTGTGAACCTGCCCGAACAGATTCGAAGGAATGCGATGCGGTCCCGGTGGGCCGGATCCATGTTGGCCTGGATCTTGAAGACGAACCCGGAAAAGGTCTCCTCGTAGGGCGACACCTCACGGGACAGGGCGGTCATCGGACCGGGGGGAGGAGCCATCTCAACGAATGAATCGAGCAGCTCTCTGACGCCGAAGTTATTGAGAGCGCTTCCGAAAAACACAGGCGTCTGATACCCCTTGAGATAGCCCTGGTAATCAAAGGGGTTGGCGGCGTTCTGGAGCAGAGCGGCATCCTCCCGCAGTTCGTCGGCCTGACTTCCCAGCAAGACGTCCAGTCTGGGATCGGAGAGGTC
>MNYV01000028.1 GCA_001873285.1 Nitrospirae bacterium CG2_30_53_67 | reverse complement strand
GACCCTACGATAATACAGAACCAACCATTTTTCAAGGCTTTTTCACTGCAAATTCGTTTAATAATAGGGACGTTTAATAATAGTAATAATAGGGACAGCGCCCATTTATTTTTCTATCTTTAGATTTCATATTGGAAGAATTTATGCAGAATGTATGTCTCATTACAAGTGCCCTAACAATAAATGGGCGCTGTCCCTATTTACTGTCCCCTATTTACTGTCCTTCCCCCTCTTTTCCAAAGAGGGGGAAATGCCTCCCCGGCGCCTGCCCTGAGCGCAGTCGAAGGGGCAAAGGGAGGTTAGAGCCTGCCCTCGAATGGGTTTATCGGGGGAAGGATTTTCTACATGATGTCGTTTCTATTATGAGAACCTTAATAACTGCCGGATCAGCCGTAGTCCACAAAGACCAGGAAGAGCCCTTGGGCCGGAGCCGTAGGACCGGCCTGGGTCCTGTCCCGGCTGTCAAGGATTCTCTGGACATCCATGGGGGCCATCTTCCCCCTCCCCACCTCGACCAAGGTTCCCACAATATTCCGGACCATATATTTTAAGAATCCATTCGCAGAGACGGTGATCGATATCCAACCGTCCTTCGCATGGATTTCGATTCCGCGGATTTCCCGGACCGGGTTTCTGGCGCAACAGCCCGAAGCCTGAAATGCCGAAAAATCGTGCCGGCCGATCAGAGGCATGGCCCCCTCTCTCATGGCATCCAAATCCAGACGACGTGAGATATGCCAGCAGCGATCCCGCTCAAAAACGGATGGGTGGGCGCGGTTCAGGATCACATACCGATACGTCTTGCCTTTCGCACTGAACAGGGCATGAAAATCCCTCTCGGCTTCCTCAACGTTCAGGACCACAATGTCGTTAGGCAGCAGGGCATTCATTCCCCGCTGGAGGGCCTTGCAATCCATGGAACTCAGGGTCTTGAAATGGGCGGTCTGTCCTTCGGCATGAACGCCTGCATCGGTCCTGCCGGCGCCTATGACCTTGGGCCTTTGGCCGGTCAGCCTTTCCAGGATCTCCTCGATCTTCTCCTCAATGCTGATCCCATTGGGCTGGATCTGCCAGCCATGGTACCGGGTCCCTTGATACTCAATAATCAGCTTCAGGTTTCGTTCCATAACAAACAGGCCTTTACTCGGGATGGAACAGATCATCTATCACGACAACTGACGGTGAAGGTTGACGGCGGGAGCGATCAGACGATACAAATCCTGTCCTTCTCAGTGATCATGAGAACATCACTCCGACTGGTTCTTGGGGCTCTTGGCCGAAGACGCATATTCCGAAGAGTTGACATACCTAAAAATGCCGTTGAACAGGCTTTTTGCTATATCATGACGGTATTTGGCGCTTTTCAAACGCCTTTCCTCGGTCGGGTTGCTCATGAATGAGATCTCGGATAGGACACTCGGCATCCTGGCCCCTACCAGGACGACAAATGGGGCCCCTTTCACACCATGGTTCTGAATATCCTTGAATTTCTGATTCAGACCGCTTGTCAAATCATTTTGAAGAATTCCCGCCAGCCGGCTGGACTCCTGCGTCCTGCTGTTGAAGAGGAGATCATTCAGGATCTTGTCCAGATCACTTCTCGGTTTTTGAAAATAAAAGTTTTCACGCGCCGCGATCTTCTTGGCGCGCTCTGAGGCCGCAAAATCCAGGAACCAGGTCTCCACGCCGCTCAGTGATGGGTCCTCGGCAGCATTGACATGGATGGAGATAAAGAGGTCGGCTTTTTCACGGTTCGCGATGGCTGTCCGTTCATCCAGCGGGACAAAGACATCCCGGTCACGGGTCATGATCACCTGCAGATTGAGATTCTCTTTTAGAAGTTTTTTCAACCGTCTGGCCACGTCGAGGGTGATCTCTTTCTCCATCAAGCCGCTCTTCCCGATGCAACCCGGGTCCTTGCCTCCATGGCCGGGGTCGAGCACAACCTTGGCGACCTTCATGCCGAGCTGTTCCGAAAGGGTGAGCGTGCCGCTCCCCTGCTTTAATTTACTGCGGATCCTTGTCAACCTTTCGGTCGTGGATTCGTCCCCGGCCACATCCATGACGATCCGGTCAGGGTCTGAAAGATAGAAAACCGAAACATTTCTGATCTTCTCAAGGTCCAGCACCACCCTGGATGTATCGGCATTGAACTGACCCATCCGGATCGCTTTAAGGTATCCTTTGGAGACATGGATGGGCTCTTTTTTGAGCGCCCGGGAAAGACGGGTGTTTTCAATGTCCACAAAGACCCGGTCCGGATTGGAGATCTGCTGCTGTTTGAAGCGGACCGGACCGTCCAGATCGATCACCACGCGGACATAATCACTTCCTGCCCAGTGCCTGATACCGAGGACATGGACCTGACCGTTGACCGGATTACCGTTGTTTTGATTGGGATCATTTCCTTTTGTTTCTGGTGTTTCTGGTGTTTCTGGTCTTTCCGTGGTTCCATGTGCCTCTTGCAGCCCCTCTTTTTTCTGAGTTTCTGCTTCTTCCGTTGCTGCCGGTGTTTCGTTTATCCCCGGCTGTTCCGGTATCTTCATATCCGATGCGGACGGCTCATCCAGCTTGTCCGAAGAATCTAACGGTTCGGATCCATTCGATGGATCCGATTCTTCTGCTTTCTCCGGAGCGGGTGACGGAAGTTCGGAGAGCCGATCCTTGGCTCCCTTCACCATGTCCCCTTTAGGGAACCTCTCCGGAATCTCCGCATAGGCCGTGTACGCCTTTTCAGGAGCATTTTTAATGGTCCGGTAGATCTCACCGATCATGTATTGCGCATCGTCCGCATACCGGCTGTCCGGATAGGTCTTGGACAAGCGTTCAAAAATTTGGAGAGAAGATTCGGTGTCCCTGGAGGATCTGGAGATCTGCCTGAGTTTCAGCGTGACCATGCCGGCTTGGTAAAGCGCATCATCGGCCAGGCCGGATTTGGGGTAGCGGTCCGCAACCATCAAGAAACCATGGATGACCCGCTCCCACTGGCTCCTGAATTTTTCTTTTTCCGGGGACTGTTCGAGTTCTGTATCGTTCTTTTTCGCTGTACGGTACAGATCCTCGGCAGATCTTTTGGCGAAGGCAGAAGGCTCTTGGATCAAAAAGATAAAAAGCAAAGAGAGGCAAATCGGAAATCGTTTTGTTGAATTGCAGAAGAATTGCTTCATAATTCATATCTTAAATGGGTTTACTTCAGCTTAATCTAAAGGGAGATGAGACGAATGTCAAGTTCTTAATGGATTTTTTTGACAGAGATGGAGCGTGGATGTCATAGATGAAATTCCTGATGGATGGTCTGTGGAAGCAAGTAGCGTGTAATCGAGGGCTTTTAGAAAAGAGGATCATTTCCAAAAGAGTGGGTGAGAACATCAGGGGTCAAGGGTTCCAGTGTTTTTCTCTGGAGATTTTGCTTACGTTTCAGTATTTCACTTGAACCCTTGAACCCTCAAACCCTTTTTACCCACTAAATGGCCGATGGCTCGTAGAGGAGAAGAACCAAAAAAGAGATGCCCAATGACCCAAATCCCGTTCCTTCAATCACTAATCAGGGCTGTTCCATGATGGTCGAGATCACCCGTTTGAGTTCCTGGATCCGAATCGGTTTGTTGATATACTCATGAGCGCCGAGCTGCATGGACTTCAGGTAGGTCTGGACGTCACCAAAAGCGGTCACCATGATGACACGAATCTGCGGGTTGACCTTCTGGATCTCATCCAGGAGCTGAAGCCCGTCTATTTCCGGCATCTTGATGTCGGAAATCATGAGATCAAACCGCTTATTGAGAGACAGGGAGATGGCCTCTTTCCCGTCGGATGCAGTCTCCACATAAAAACCTTCCTGCTGGAGTATTTCGGAAAGGCCTTCGCGCACATGAATCTCATCATCCACGATCAGGATCGACTTCTTGGTCGGATGGGCGGCATGAACCATTCGAGAGGCCTTTATATAAAAAATGATCTATCTTTTATATACCACGTTCATGGCATACCGTCAAGATAAACCATGGAACCCAAAAACAATTTTCTATCTCTGTTCCTGCATGCCTAACTTCTTGTTGATAAAGTGTCATATGATGATTTATACTGGGGATAAGAGATCATTGGGCCGCCATATATGGCTTGAAAGGCCTGGCATCATGAAAAGCGGATTAAATACGGATGTGATCTATCAGGGGATGACCTTCCATGTCCAGACAGAAGACATGGGGGGCAAGATGGGCTATTTACAGACCCAGATTTACTACCGCGGCAGGATCCTCAACTCAGTGCGGTCTTATTACCGGGATCTGACCGGACGTGAGGATTTCTCAAAAGCCCTTGAAGAGCGGTTGGAAACCGAACACCGGAAAGCTGTCGAGCAGGCACAAAATGGGCGCCTGAACATCAAAGACTTGGACCCCATTCTGACTCCGGCAGATCGCAGTGACAAGAAATCAGGCAAGATCAAGATCATTGCAGATGCCGGTCGGTTCCTCAAACATCGGTCAAAGCCCAAGTCCGTGTTCGAGAGTTCACCGGATTCGGCCTTTGTATTCAATCAGTTCAACAGGATCAAGGCCGGTCCTCGTTTCAGGAACCGGTGGATTCCTCTCATGGCAGCGATAATGGCCTGCCTGTTTATCAGTCTCATGGCGCTGCCCAAGAGCAGGAACATCCCTTCCAAGGAAAAAAGGTTTTCCCAACACCTTGTCCAAGGTGAGGAACTGCTTAAAAACGGAAATTTCGAGCAGGCCGAAAATGCCCTGAACCAAGCCGTCTCTCTCTTTCCCAACCGGAGCCGGACCTATGTGCTGCGCTCACGTCTCCATGCCGAACAAGGGGGCATGTCACAATCCATCGACGATCTTACGCATGCCTTGGATATTGAACCTGCGAATGGAGCCATCCTGTATGAATTGGGAAACCGCCAGATCGAGGCAAACCGTCATACGGAAGCCGTTGAGTCCTTTAAAAAGGCCGTTCTCATGGATTACCGCACCCAGGAGATTTACCTCGCTTTGGGTACGGCCTTATACCGTTCGGGTGATACCCGGGAGGCGGAAGAGGCCTGGAGGGAAACGCTGAAGATCAATCCAAAGAATGCTGAGGCGCTTTATCATTTGGGCGCGGCCGCTTTGAGCAGGGAATCCTATGGGGAGGCCATCCAGGACCTTCAAAACGCCGTTGAATATGCCCCTGATATGGCTCCCGCCTATCTCCTTCTGGGAGACGCCCACTATCAGTCCGGATTAAAGGAAAAAGCGGGGAAATTCTGGGAAAAGGCCCTCGCCCTTTCGCCTGACGACGTCACGGCCAAAGCTAAACTGAAAAACCTGCAATAAGATCTATTTTAATGCCGTATCTAAAATTTTCTCTGCCTGTTGTTCGGTGATCCCCTTGGCCCGTGAGATCTCTGAACTGATGAGGTGCTTGGTTTCGCACAGCATCTTTTTCTCGCCGAAGGAGAGTTCTTTATCTTTGGAAAGGAGACTCAAATTCCTGAATACGGCTGCAACTTCATAGATGGATCCGGACTTTATCTTTTCCACACTCTCACGATACCGTTTGTTCCAGTTCGGAAGAATAGTCTTGGGTTTTTCCTTCAGAACCTTGACGACCTTTCTGACATCGTTTGACGGGATGACTTCTCTGAGTCCCACCTTCTCCGCATTGTCACAGGGGATCATGATTCGGGTCCCCTTTTCCATAATCTTAAGAATATAGAACTTCTGCTTCGTTCCCATCAGATTTTTTTCTTCAATGGACTCGATGATGCCCAAGCCGTGGGAAGGATAGACTACGGTATTGCCGATCTTGTACATCTTTCACTCCTACATGTTCATTCGCAACAGAGCAAACTGATACGTACCCCGGAAGATATTCAAATTTATATGTTTTTACTATAAATGTCAATAATAATTTGCCAAATTAATCTTTTTATTATCATCACTCCATAAAAAGACTTTTTTCGTTTTTACACTTGACAAGCCGGGATATCCGATATAACATGCTGATATTCTTATGTTTTCACAAAATCAGAGGAGGAACTCATGTCCAAAAATATTCTCGATCTCAGACCGGAGAACGCCGTAAAAAGACTCGGAAGCAAAAGCAAGGTTTGTCTCCTGAGTTCCAAGGATATCCTGAATGCTTTAAAACCTGAGAGCGTAATCGTGATCGCAAACAACGCAAGGATCAAACATGTCATCCCCGGAATCATGAGGGCAGCCCGGGAATTGGATGCCGTCATCTCCTTTGAACTGGCAAAATCCGAAGGGAACCTCAAGGGAGGTTACACCGGAATGACCCCTGACATCTATTTCGAGACTGTGGTGGGCTATGCCGAGGAAATGGGGTTTACCCTCCCCTTCTTTATCCACGGAGACCATGTCACCACCAAAAGCCCGGCCCCGGACGTGGTCGGGGACTCGAGGGCCCTGATTGAGGCCGAGCTCGCGGCAGGCTACACCTCCATCGCCGTGGACGCCTCATTCAATGAAACCGGGAACAACGTGAAGATTTCCACGGAACTGGGCCGAATCGCCAGAGAGGCCGGCGCAGGGCTGGAGACCGAGGTGGGTGAAATCCTCGGAACCGGGATCGATGCGAGAATCACCTCGGTTAAAGACGCATTGGATTTCATGGAAGGGATCACCGCCAACGGCATCACGCCGGATCTTCTTGCCATCAACAACGGCTCCAAGCACGGGAACTACAAACCCGGAGAAGAGGTCCACATCGATCTCAAACGGACCCGGGAGATCTTCGATGCCATCTCCAAATGGAACGTGGGCATTGCCCAGCATGGGATCACCGGCACCCCAGTGCACCTGCTCAGTCAATTTGCGGATCACGGCGTCCGCAAGGGGAACGTGGCCACACTATGGCAAAACATTGCCCATAAGCACCTTCCGCCCGACCTGTCCAAGGCCATCAAGGCCTGGTGCGAGAAAGAAAAAAAGGATATCAAGCTCGCAACCGCCGTATTCAAAAAAGAGATCAACAGCATACCTGACGAGTACCGGAAGAGCATCGAGCAAGAGGCCTATGTGAACGCCAGGGAGTTCCTCATCAACTTCCGGGCCAAAGGGACGGCAACCAAGGTCATCCGGAAGCTCACCCGTTAATCCAGGCTGCCATGCTCTGGTTCTTTCTCTCCCTTGCATCCGCATTCGCAGTGGCCGTGGTGGATGCCCTCAGCAAAAAGGCCCTGGGACGAAGCGACCCCTATGTGGTGGCATGGGTGAGGCTGGGATATTGCATCCCCTTTCTGGCCCTGAGCCTTTTCTGGATCCGGATTCCGCCGTTGGACGCCGCCTTTTTCAGGGTGATCCTGGTCCTCCTTCCCCTGGAGATCACCGCCCTTCTCCTCTATACCCATGCGCTCCGGCAGTCCCCCCTTTCTCTCACCATCCCATTCCTGGCGTTAACCCCGGTTTTTCTGATCGTCACATCGTATCTGATCCTTGGAGAACGGGTGGACGCATCCGGGATTGCAGGGATCCTCATGATCACAGCAGGCGGGTACCTTCTCCACCTGCACACTGTTCGGAAGGGATGGCTGGAACCGTTCCGGGCCATCCTCCGTGAGAAAGGCTCCCGAAAGATGATCATCGTGGCCTTTCTCTACAGCCTCACGGCCAATCTCGGCAAGGTGGCTATCCGGCATTCCAGCCCCGCATTTTTCGGGGTCGTCTACTTCCCTCTCCTGGCCGCAGTGAGCCTCCCCTTTCTGGGCGTGGTCAGCCAAGGGGCCTATAAGACCCTTCTCACGCGCAAGAGGATCTTCCTTCTCATCGGGCTCTTTCAAACCATCATGATTTTCGCCCAGTTCACCGCTCTCAGCATTGCAGAGGTCCCTTATGTCATCTCCATCAAGCGGACGAGTCTCCTCTTTTCCATCCTCTTCGGCTGGATCTTCTTCCGCGAGGAAAGGATCCGCGAACGGATGCTCGGCGCCGTCTTCATGGTCGGAGGTGTGGTGTTGATCCTGCTGTAAGGGATTTATTCATATTCTCGAATAGGTTTATCGGCCGACGGCTCGTAGAGGGGAGGAATTTTCGATATGATGTCGTTTCTATTTCGAGACCCTTAATATATGAGCGGAGGCTATGAGGATCTGTGGGGTTCGATAATGACTTTGATGGAGTCCTTGCTTTCTGATACAAGACGGAACCCCAAACCTGCATCATCGAGGCTCAATCGGTGCGTAATCATCCTCTGCACAGGAACCCTGCCCCGTGCAATCAATTCAATCGCCACGGCTGCGTCCAGGGGACTGCTTCCATAAGAATGAATCATCCTGATATTGCTGCGCCAGAACGCGTAAACCGGTACGGGAAGATCCACACCCGGATCCGTGGGCGCAAAACATAGGATCGTCCCTCCCCGGTCAACACATTTCAGCGCCTGCTTAAACGCCGGCAGGGCTGAGGTACAGACGATGACAAGGTCCGCGAGCCTCCCCCCCTTCCCTTCGCACAAACGAACCGTCAGATCCTCATTCGCGTTTAGAACCACGTCGGCGCCGAGTTCGGCTGCGGCCTTTAAACGATATTCATTGATATCGGTCACAACGATCCGGCCGGCTCCTGAGGCACGCGCCAGAAGAAGATGGAGAAGCCCGGAAATCCCTCCGCCGAGAATGAGGACATGCCGGCCGGGTCGAAGCCCGGCCGATCTTTGTCCACGGACCACGCAGGCCAGAGGTTCAATGAACGTCCCTTGTTCAAACGACATCCCTTCCGTCAGAAGAAAAGTCCCTCGGTCCACATTGACAGGCGGGACACGGACATATTCAGCAAAACCGCCGGGATAAAAGTTTGTGGTATGCAGCAGGTCGCAGGATGTATGGTCGTTATTCAGACAGTACCGGCAGGTATTGCAAGGCACATGATGAGAAGCAAAAACCCTGTCGCCCACCCTGAACCGGTCCACCCCGTCCCCGGCTTCAACAATCTCCCCGGCCGCTTCATGTCCCAGAACGATCGGCGCCTTCTTGATGCGGTACCACTCCATGACATCACTGCCGCAGATCCCGCTGGCCATCACCTTGACCAGAAGTTCACCGGGGCCGATATCCGGCTTCGGCATCTCCTCCAGACGAACGTCTCGGTTGTTGTAATACATGGCTACGCGCATAGGACCTGCCTCGGCAAATCATCACCCTCCGGCAAAGCCGGGGGCTTGCCCTTATTTAATCATCCGAACGAATCATGCCGGCTTGTTTTTCATCTCGTTGAAGATCTCAAAGGCCTGGCTCACCGTCGCCTTTTCGTGAACCACGGCCTGCAGCGACCTGGCCATGGGCACGGGATGCCTGCCCTGCCAGATATTCCGTCCGAGGTTGATGCCGATCGATCCCTTTTGCATGCCGTCATGGACGAATTCCAACACCTCCCGATCCGTCTCACATTTGGGTCCGCCGGCCATGACCACCGGAACCGGACAGCCGTTGACCACCTTGTCGAAACCGTCCTTGCACCAGTAGGTCTTCACGATCCGGGCGCCCAATTCAGCGGCGATCCGGCAGCTCAAACCGAGGTAGCGCGCATCCCGTTTGGAGAGCTCCTTGCCCACGGCAGTCACGGCCATGACCGGAATCCCGTAATTCTCACAGACATTCACAAGGTTCGCAAGATTCATCAGGGTCTCATGTTCGTAATCACTCCCGACGAAGACGGAAATGCCCACGGCGGAGGCATTGAGGCGGATGATCTCTTCAATAGAGGTCGTGATCCCTTCATGGGCCAGGTCCTTCCCGACCATGCTCGTACCCCCGGACACCCTGAGAATGATGGGTTTGCTTCCAACGGGCTCCACGGATGCCCGCAGCACGCCCCGGGTCACAAAGAGGGCATCGCAATAAGGAAGAAGCGGCTTGATGGTTTCCCCCGGTTTCTCCAGACACGTGGTGGGCCCCTGGAAATATCCATGGTCTATCGGCAGAAAAAAGCAGTGCCCATCAGGCTGGACCAACCGGCTCAGACGGTTTTTTATACCCCAATCCATATCACCAACCTCCCTTTGGTTTTTTTTGGAAAACGATCGTTAACCTTCATGAGATATTCCTTCATTTAACTGAATAGCAGACATGAATTTTAAGAGAATAAACTTTTTTCTTTCAGAGTGTCAAGCCCTCTTTTTTTTTCAGGGGTCTGCGACAAATTTGTTGGTACTATCAGGATTATCTATGGTTGCCATTGTCCGGTCCCCCGATCGGGCCTGCCCTCCGACTCCGATCGGGGGGGCGGGGAATGACGCTCTTAGAGAAATGTTTACCCATAAATTTGTCGCAGACCCTTTTTTCAGGGGCTGCGGTAGTCCAGAGCATTATATTTCTGAATGAGGAAATTAAGGACAACTATCCCTAATTTCCCTTAGAGAAGACGGATATGTTTATTGATATGCACAGTAGAGCCTGTTGCACGAATATTAGTGTTACCGTTTAAACGTAGCCCATCCAGAGTAGCGGCAAGCTACTTCCGGGTTTGAACCATCAAAGGGATGGAGAAGGGGCAGGTTTTCCCCTTCCTTATGTCGCCATCTGAGCGGCGATTCCCTTCCCGCTTCGCCAGAGCTTCAAGATATTGTGCGTCGCACAGATGAGCTTCCACTCCTGGGCGCAGGCCTCAAGTCCCCGACGCATGAATTTTCTGATCCCGCGGCAGTCTTTGATCTGCCCAAAGACCGGCTCAACGGTCTGACCGCGTTTCTTATACAACTCCCGTCCCCGTTTGGTCCGGAGCTTCCGTTCCATCCGCTGCCTCAGCGTCATGTCTTTCGGTATCCGGCCGCGGGGAGGAGGGGCATCACTCAGTGCCTGTCGCTGCTTCCAGTCTTTCTGGGTCGCGATGAGATGTTCGGGTCCATCGGGATCGATGTGTGCAAGGTTGTCTTCGCTTACATACCCGGCGTCCAATAATACGGTCGAAATTTTCTGCTCTTTGTCTATCTCGGTCATATTCTCCTGTGCCTTCTTGACCATGGGGTGAAGCTGGTTGATGTCGTTTTCCTGATCCGTTACTTCCGATGCGATGATGATCTGGTCTTCAGTGACCACGGCCTGACTGTTGTATCCCTGAACATAACCGCTCCGGGTCTTCATGATCCGGCTCTCAGGGTCCGTGACATTGGCCTTGGCTGAGGCTTCCGGCTCGGGATCGGGTTCTTGGGGCTTTCTGCCGCGCTTCTTTGTCCCGGTCTCGGCTCGATGGGCCCGCCGCTTTTCGATCTTTGCCTGTAGCTTCGCTGCCTCGTCTGCGGCTTTCTCTTCGAGCCGCTTCTTGCATGCGGCAAGACGGGCTTTCCGGCTCGTGCGATCCTGAAGGTCTATGGGAAGTTCGTCACCGCGATTGTCCGCTCCATACAGCCGATCCTCTTCGGTATCTTTCGACTCGGCCTCGACGAGCATCTTCTTGACCTCGTTCTCGATGTGCTCGTAGGTGCGGTTGGCTTCAAGGCTGGCGTTGGCCTTGATTTTGCTCCCATCCAGAGCCACCACGCCGACTTTTATCAGCCCGGCTTCGGAGCTTCGCTTGAGCACATCAATGAATAGGCCTTCCATGGACTTGCCGTTTTCTTTCCGGAACCGGCAGAGGGTGGTATGGTCCGGTACCTGGTTCGCGGCGATGACCTTGAACCCAATGTCCCGTTCGCAGAGCTGCTCGATTTCGCGGGACGACCGGATGCCCAGACTGTAAGCATACAGAAGTAACGCCACCATCATGGACGGCTCGAAGGCTGCCTGGCCTTTGCCGTCTTCGCGGTACTTCAGGTAGAATGCTTTCAGGTCCATCTCCTCGACGGCATCGAGGACGAGCCAGACGAGGTCTGCGGGTGGCAGCCATTCCTGCAAGCTGGGCGGCAAAAAATAGACCTGTTCGCGGTTGCATTCAATGAAATTGTAGGCCATCGGGGTCTCCTTCATTGTTTAATGGCCCTTATACTACACTATGTTTACTCCATTGAAAAGGATTTGTGCAACAGGCTCATTAATTTCATTTATTCCCCTGGATCGTTGCCCCGCCGACGGAGAGACTCCAGATAGTCCTCAGGCACGTCATAACGGAGCCTCTTCGCCTTGACGGCATACCG
>MNYV01000027.1 GCA_001873285.1 Nitrospirae bacterium CG2_30_53_67 | reverse complement strand
AAAAACATTGACATTATGTAGCCTAATGGCTACAATACATTATGTTAGAGATTCGTAAAACCGAGACGTTCGCCCAGTGGCTTGATGGGCTGCGCGACATTCATGCACGCGCCCGTGTGCAGGTCAGGGTCGAGCGCCTTGCAGCAGGGAACCCAGGGGATGTTAGGCCGGTTGGTGAGGGCGTCTCCGAATTGCGAATCGATTACGGCCCCGGTTACCGGGTGTATTTCACAAGGCGCGGGCGCACAGTAATAATTTTGCTGGCCGGCGGCGACAAACGCACACAGGCCGCCGACATCAAGACTGCATTGCGCCTCGCACGCGACCTATAGGAGTAAATGATGAGGAAAACAACTACCACTCGCTACGATGTCGCAGAGCACCTCCGAACCCCGGAGGAAATGGCAGCCTATCTTGAGGCTTGTCTTGAGGCGGCCAACGGCGATGCAGCGTTCATTGCAAAGGCGCTGGGCGATATCGCCCGTGCCAAGGGCATGGCACAGGTCGCGCGTGATGCCGGCCTGTCTCGTGAAAGTCTTTACAAGGCGCTCTCCGGCGAGCGCAGTCCCGATTTCGACACCATCCTCAAGGTGTTGGACGCACTAGGCTTGAAGTTGCATGCCGAAGCGTCCCATGACTGATTCCGTGATCCAATCAGTCGTTCAACAACGACTTAAAAGGGCTGCATAGGCCTCTTCTAACCTGTAGTCCAAGAGGGACACGACGGAAAAGTGGCTGCGTCCCCGGTCAGAACCCTTCTTGACTTTCCCCCCGGTTTCTTTTACTATCATTTCCGCTCACATTGATGTGCATAGGAGCCGGGATGAGGGATTGCTGCAGTACAAATACGAAAGTTCAGACCCCAACGTGCTGTTCTTTTAAGCCCGAATGGGTTTTAGGGAACATGGAGACGTCGGCAGGAGAGGTGCAATGTGTCTCAACCGAATGGTCATGGGCTGACCGGATAGGATTGATCAAATCCAGAATCAGCGCCTTCCGCATGCACTATTCGGTCTCCCCAGGCCTTTATGCGGTTGGGGAGCCGGATGAAAAATGCGACGTCTTTGTGACGGCCAATTACAAATTGAGTTTTGATATTCTGCGCGTGGCTTTAAAAGGGCTGAATGCCTGGGTCCTAATTCTGGACACCCAGGGGATCAATGTCTGGTGCGCGGCGGGCAAGGGGACCTTCGGCGCCGAGGAACTCATCCGGCGAATCCGAGAGTGTCAACTTGACAAGATCGTCAATCACAAGAGGGTGATCGTTCCTCAGCTCGGGGCATCCGGGGTCTCGGCACACCGGGTGAGACAGGAGAGCGGATTCAGGGTCTGCTTCGGCCCGGTCTATGCCAGGGACATCCCTGCCTATCTCTGTGCCGGGTATAAGTCCAGCAGGGAAATGCGAACCATTAAATTCAGTATTCTGGACCGGCTGGCGCTTACGCCCATGGAGATCCTGCCGGCCATGAAGCATTATTTTATATATGCCCTGTTGATCTTGGTCATCTTCGGTTTTCAGCCCGGCGGCCTCGGTTGGGGAAAGGTCTGGGCCGGTGGATCTCCCTTTTTGTTTTTGGGGCTGGTCTCAATCTTTTCCGGAGTCTTTATCACCCCTCTTCTTCTTCCTTTTATTCCCTCGCGCGCCTTCGCCCTCAAGGGGTGGATCACCGGGATGATTCTCATTTTTACGGCACTTCGTTTGATTGATCTGCCGCAGTTAGGCCATGGACTTTTGGTCCTTTTCTCCTATCTTTTCTTTCCCGCGGTCAGTTCCTATCTGGCACTGCAGTTTACCGGGTCCACGCCGTTTACCGGCCGTTCCGGAGTGGAAAAAGAATTGAAAACAGCGGTTCCGGTTTATATCACGGCCCTATCGGTTTCCCTTATTCTGATCATTGTATATCAGTTGAAACAATGGGGGGTTGTATGAAATATTTATCCGATGTCTCGACTTTGGAGTTTGATCAGGGAAAATGCACCGGGTGCGGGAGATGCGTGGAGGTCTGCCCGCATGGTGTTTTTGTTATGAGAGATAAAAAGGCCATGATTGTGGACCATGACCTTTGCATGGAGTGCGGGGCCTGCGCCATGAATTGTGAGTTTGATGCCCTGAAGGTGAATGCCGGTGTCGGCTGTGCCTCCGCCATCATCAAGAGCATGATCAAAGGCGGCGAGCCCTCCTGTGACTGCAGCGGCGACGACCATGGCGCATGCTGTCAATGATTCGCTCAAATCCCAAGGTCGAGGGTGGGGAAGGAGAGACCCGCTCAACCCCCGGTTTCTGACCGGTGTTGTCATTATCGGCGTTGGGGTGTACTATTCATTCACTTACGTTTTTTGCTTCACAGCAGAGCAGTAAACCCAGCCAAAGGAGGTCATCATGAGAAAAACAGGGATACATCTATTGGCAGCGCTCTTGATCTTCTCTGTGGTTTCAATATCTTATGCTCAACCGTGGCGTGGCGGGCGTGGAAGCGGCGGCTGGGGCATGGGAGCACAGTACCAGCGGATGTATAATGTGGGTACCGTAGAAACCATCGCCGGAGAGATCGTGAGCATCGACCAAATGACACCCATGGGAGGGATGTCAAGAGGCGTTCACCTGCAGGTGAAAACCGAAAAAGAGACACTCGCCGTTCACCTCGGGCCGGAGTGGTTCCTCGATAGACTCGACAGCACCCTTGAAAATGGCGACAAGATAGAAGTCAAGGGGTCCAGGGTAACCATTTCCGGTGCGCCCGTCATCATTGCGGCGGAAGTCAGAAAAGGCGATCAAGTCCTTATCCTCAGGGACGATGCGGGTATTCCCATATGGGCCGGCTGGAGAAGGTAACGCGATTTTACTCCAGAGACGCGGTTTCCCCGCAGCGTTTCGACGGCCCGCGATCTGCGGACAGCCGAAGCGCTGCGATCCCTTGGATGGCCCCGTTTGCGGTCAGGCGGCCTTCATTGAACGAACATGTTCGCAGGCCTGCAGGACCTCTTTCCTGAATGTATCGAAGTCAACCTGGAGGCCGTTCAGATACGTGCTCCAGCCCGCGCTCGACTTGGCATAGTGCACAGCGTCCTCAATCTCCTTATCCGTTGCACCATTGAGCTTCGCCAGTTCCGTGTGGTAGAACGAACAATAACGGCAATGCGTGATCGCGGAAATCGCAACTCCGATCAGCTCGCGGTACTTGTTGGGGATGGGCCCCTCGTCGAACTGGACTCGTTTAAACAACTGCCACTCCAGTTCCAGAGACGAGTCAGGGACCATCTTAAAGAAACTTGGAATGAGACCGAATATCCCCTCTATCTCTTTATATATATCTTTTCTATTCATGGTTATTCCCCCATGGCATTTTGTTTTTTGTATGAGTTGACGGGATAAGACTGCCCTGTCTTATCCTTCAACGCGGTAAAGATACCAACTGTCTCATTTATAGATCCGCCGGAGCAGTTCTGTCAAATGGTTGCTTTCTGTCATAAAAATGTGATATGAAATTTAACATGACTGATTTGGACTGGACCATCTTTCCACAGGTATCCTTGATAGCGCAAGGCCCTGGCATCTTAATATCAATACATCATGGAGATCACGATGAGTAAGATCGAACAGGCTGTCTCCTGTTTTCGTGAAGGTTTTGCATGCTCCCAGGCCGGCATTCTATCACAGGCCCAGGAACGTCGAAGAACTGACCGACTTTGTGGTGGGCCGTGTGCTCGACGTGATCGGGATCGAGCATGAACTGTATCAGAGATGGCAGGGAGAATAGGGGATCGGCGATACGTTTGCCTCCGGCTTTCCGTCCTTCCGTCTCCTCACTTCTTCCTAAGCATTAAAATATCTTGATTTTTCACCCTCAATTTGGTAATAATCCTTAAATGCAGACTTGAATATTGGAATCGGCTATGACTTCCATGAGAACTATGTCACATTGGCAATGGAGAGAAACGAGGCGTTGAGCGGAGGTCGAAAAATGGCTAAAGAGTTTACGGTCATTATAGAACAGGATGAAGAAGGTTACTTTATTGCAGAAGTCCCGGAGCTGAAGGGCTGTCATACCCAAGCCAAGTCTCTCGACACACTGATAAAAAGAATTAAAGAGGCGATTCAGCTTTGTCTGGAAGTTCAGGGCGAGGAGCCTCCCAGAACTCATCTTGTTGGTGTGCAGAAAGTTGCAGTATGACCCGAATATCTTCCTTGACGGGCAAAGAGATTATTTCTCTGCTGAAGAAGGCGGGATTTGCTCTGGAAAGGCAGAAGGGTAGTCATGTATTTCTGAAACATGCGGATGGCCGGGCTACAGTGGTTCCTGTACATTCCGGAGAGACGATCGGTCCGGGACTTTTATCAAAGATTTTAAGGGATGTTGAAATGACAAGAAGAGATCTCTTAACGTTACTTTAGGAGAGGACAGGCAAGGATATCATCTGCTCTTTGATCTGATTCCACCACTTCGTAAACAGATCATGGAAATTTTGGGACAAGAGGATAAATAAACCTTGTGGTATTTTTCCCCTTTAAGGGGCGATGTCCCTATTTGTTCATATAGGAAGGTGTCAATATCAAATTATCAAAGTCTGACCCTCGACCGTCCCTCGACCGTCCTAGGCCAAAATAAATGACAAATCAAGTATTATTTTCGCAGCGGAACGTTCTTCATGTTCCCTCAGCGGCTTGAGGATTCCCACCTGAATGGGCTCTTCCGGGCATGGAGAACCGGCATCTATTTCTTGATATAGGCATTGAGACCAATGATAACGGGTCTGCCGTCTATCATGACGTCAGTTGCCTTGTTGCCTCTGGTGCTGGCCACGACGAGTGTTTTTCCTGATGCACTGGGCGTGGGTGTTTCGAGATCTGCTGTGATAATGAGTTTGTTGCCTTCGATTTTTGCGGTGACAGCCATGATTTATTCTCCAGGGTTGTTGGAATGATTCCTTAATATAGCATCCATATTGCGTCTATGTCTTTTAATACCTCTTTCCATGGTATCAAGTCAACTGCAATTTATTCGGGGTGGGGGAAAAGATTTATTTACAGGAGGGCTTTCATGAAGACGACTTTATCGTCGTCGTCTGAATAATATCGGGATATGCGCGCCGCTTCAATGTAGTCGTGCTTTTTGTAAAATTCCCTTGTGGCCTTGTAGACATCCCTGGATGATGTTTCCACAACCACATGAGTTCCGCCAAGTTCGGCAATATGTTTTTCCACTCGGTCGAGCAGTAATCCGCCGATCCCGAGTCCCTGCATCTCTTTTCTGACGGCGATCCAGTAGAGGTCGAACCTTCTGTCCGTGACCGTGATGGGGCCGTAACAGGCATAGCCGGCCGGTGTGCCGGCAGCATCTGCGAAGAGAAAAAGGTATTCGCTCTTTGCGCCCTTTTTCAAGCGGTCGTCCAGCAGTTCCATGGCCACATCCAGCTCGTAGGGATGAAAGATGCCTGTGGAAAGGAGGATCTGATGCAGGGATTTCCTGTCTTCCGAATGCGCCTCATTCCTGAACGTGACCGGGTGAAGCTTATTCATATGCCTGTTTGAAGGACTATTCATGGATAACGGCCTTTGGACACTATTACTTTTAAATTCTAAATCCTATTCGACTTTCTTACGAACAACCCCTATCTTTTTTGCACTGCGACATCGATCATCTCTTTTATCACATCCTGGATTTTGTAGCCGCGCTCTTTTGCCGACATGATAAACCCCGAGTCAGAAGCAATGCACGGA
>MNYV01000026.1 GCA_001873285.1 Nitrospirae bacterium CG2_30_53_67 | reverse complement strand
AGAAAAACACTGGACCCCAAGATGCCTTAATGTAGTAGCCGTCGCAGACGGTCCCGGCCCGGCAAGAATAGATTCAAGGAGATGCCGGGATCTAACGACAAAGATATAGAAAAGCGGGACACGCTAAGCGTAACCCTTGACCCCTATGACCCTCGGTCCCTTATGTTTTTAGCACTTCACTTGACCCCTGGAATCCTTGACCCCTTGAACCCTTATGTTTTCACCCACTCTTTTGGAGATGATCCGCATTTTTAAACGTAAATATAAAACAAGAACGACTATCTGTCAAATGATGCGCAATTTTTTATTCTGTTCGAGATCCTTGAACGGCCTTTCTCTGCCTCTTTTTATCGGCTTGAATCTTCTTTTGCTCCAGGACCTTCTCTTTTGCCCTCTTGGACCTCTTCCTTTTCTGCCGGCGGATCTTCTCGATCTCCTGTACCCGCTCGCTTTTCTTCTTCAGGATCCTCTCTTCAAACTTGTCCGTTAGAACACGGCGCGCAAAAAACCGGTTCATGGACTGTGACCTCTCCTTCTGGCATTTGACCTCAATCCCTGTGGGGAGATGCTTCAGATAGACGCACGTGGATGTCTTATTGACATTCTGCCCGCCCTTTCCCTGAGAGCGGACGAATTTTTCCAGAATGTCTTTTTCAAAAATGCCCAATTGCTCCATCCGCTGCTTCAGGGCATCCTGCTTTTCCGGCCTGACCGCTGTTTTAGCCATGACCTTTAGAACCTGTTCCTTTGTTGAAGCGCCATACCGGGCGCAGAGACGCCGGCCGCGCCGCACAGAAAATCTATAAATTCCGCTTAGGTCGGCTTGACACCTTTCAATCCTGCTGGTATTTTTAAAAACAAGTATAGCCTATTTAAAATAATAATCCAGAGAAAAGGAGAAGATATGCCTATCACATTACCCGGTCTGCCTTATGATAAAAATGCCCTTGAACCTTACATCAGCGCGAAAACCCTGGAGTTCCATTATGGGAAACACCACAATGCCTACGTGGTCAACACCAACAAACTGATTCAGGGTACGGATCTTGAGAACAAGGATCTTGAAACCATCGTCAAGAAGACCGCAGGAGACGCATCCAAGACCGGTATCTTCAATAACGCGGCCCAGGTCTGGAACCATTCATTTTACTGGAAGTGTATGAAGCCTGGAGGCGGCGGTAAACCCACCGGTTCCATTGCCAAGAAGATTGACGCCGCTTTCGGGAGCTATGAAAAATTCGTCGAGGAATTCAAGAGCGCGGGCGCTACGCAGTTCGGAAGCGGCTGGGCCTGGCTGGTTCTCAAAGAGAATAAGTTACAGGTCATGAAGACAGCCAATGCCGACACCCCGATCGCCCAGGGCATCAAACCCCTTCTGACAGCGGATGTCTGGGAACATGCCTATTACCTGGACTACCAGAACCGGAGGCCCGATTATCTGAGCGCCTTCTTAGACAAGCTCATCAATTGGGATTTCGTGAATGCCTGTCTTGGTTAGTGGGTTTATATCATAACATCGATAACTTAATTTCATATCGCCTACAATCCTTCCAAATTCATTTGGAAGGAGTAAAAGGCGATGAAGAATAATAATGAAATTGAGAAACGCTGCAAAGCGATTGAGATCTACAATCAAGGGATTGGCTTCAATGAAATTCTTAAACGGGTGCAGCGAAGTCGGTTTTGGCTTTGGAAATGGCTGAAACGCCATCAGGAACAGGGTATCGAGGATCGTTGCCCGGTATGGAAAACCTGGAAACAAGAAGCCAAAGCAAAGCAACCATAGGCATCATGTTCGTCACCGGTTTGATGCTTTGGGTTCAGGTTACTCAAAACGCTTTCGCCAGGTGGTCGGATGATGATCAACATGTGTATCCAAACGGCGCCGGGCCTAATCATAAAATGCTGACCTGGAATGCAAAACATTGCTGCGGTTATGCCATGCAGCATGACTCGCAGGATATTCGCTTGTAAATTCATAAGAGGTAGGCTATAGTTTTTTTATCCGCCGAAAGGCCGGAGCGACCAAAATAGACTTGAGAAGAGGAGGAAGACGAAGAGATGGAAAAGGAGAATCTGGACCCATTGTGTATCAACACCATCCGCATGCTGGCCGTGGACGGCGTGGAAAAGGCCAAGTCAGGACATCCGGGCATGCCCATGGGGGATGCGCCCATGGCCTATGTGCTCTGGACGCGGTTCCTGAAGCACAACCCGAAAAATCCCCGATGGGGCAACCGGGACCGCTTCGTCCTCTCCGCCGGGCACGGATCCATGCTCCTTTATTCCCTGCTCTTTCTTACCGGATATCCCCTCTCCATCGAGGATCTCAAACAGTTCAGACAGTGGGAGAGCCCCACGGCCGGCCATCCGGAATACAGCCCTGATCATGGGATCGAGACCACCACGGGCCCGCTCGGGCAGGGGTTCGGAACCGGCGTGGGCATGGCCATGGCCGAGGCCTACCTGGCGCAGTATTTCAACCGACCGGGTTTCAATCTGGTCGACTATTATATCTATGCCATCGTGAGCGACGGGGATATGATGGAAGGGATCTCCTCGGAGGCGGCGTCTCTGGCAGGGCACCTGGGCCTGGGTAAGATCATCTATCTCTATTCGGACAACAAGATCTCCATTGAAGGGTCCACGGATCTCGCCTTCACTGAGGACGTGGGGAAGCGGTTTGAGGCCTACCACTGGCATGTCCAGCACGTGGACGGGAACGATCTGGAGCAGATCGGGAGCGCCATCCGATCAGCACAGCAGGAGACAGGTCGGCCTTCGCTCATCATCTCCCGCACGCATATCGGGTTCGGGAGTCCGAATAAACAGGACACGGCCGATGCCCACGGCTCTCCACTGGGGGCTCTCGAGGTCAAGCTGACCAAGGAGAAACTCGGCTGGCCGCTGGAACCGGCTTTTTATGTCCCTGAGAAGGCGCTCGATCTTTTCAGAGAGGCCCTTGCCAAAGGGAAAAAGGCGGAAAATCAATGGGCGGAAATCCATGCGTCTTATGCCGGAAAGTATCCTGAACTATCTGAGGAATGGGAGCGCCTGCAGAAGGGAGAGCTCCCGCCTTCGTGGGAAGAGGCCGTCCCGGTCTTTGAACCCAAGGACGGGCCCATGGCCACCCGCAGCGCATCGGGCAAGGTGCTGAACGCCGTGGCCGCGATGCTCCCCATGCTTATCGGAGGGTCCGCGGACCTCTCGCCATCCAACAACACCCATCTGAAAGGTTTCGGGAATTACGGCAGGGAATCCCGTGAGAGGAATCTTCACTTTGGTGTCCGGGAACATGCCATGGGCGCCATACTCAACGGCATGGCCCTCTCCGGGCTGATACCCTACGGCGGGACCTTCCTGGTCTTTTCAGATTACATGCGGGGGGCGATACGTCTCGCGGCCCTGATGGGGCAGCGTGTAATCTATGTGTTTACGCACGACTCCATCGGTCTGGGTGAGGACGGTCCCACGCATCAGCCTGTGGAGCATCTCCCCGCGCTCAGGGCCATCCCCAATCTCACGGTGATCCGGCCTGCGGACGCCAATGAAACCGCCTGGGCCTGGAGGGTTGCTCTTTCGCACAGACAAGGGCCTGTGGCCCTGATCCTCACACGTCAGAACCTTCCGGTCATGGACCGCGGCCGTTACGCCCCGGCAGATGGGCTCACGCGGGGCGCCTATGTGCTGGCCGACGCAAAGAAAGGAAAACCCGACCTGCTGATACTCGCCACAGGCTCCGAGGTCTCAATCGCCCTTGAGTCCTATGAAAAGCTGACCGCAGAAGGGTTGGCCGTAAGGCTGGTCTCCATGCCGAGCTGGGAGCTCTTCGAGAAGCAGCCGGCTGCGTATAAGGAAGAGGTGCTCCCCTCCGGTGTGCGGGCGAGGCTTGCCGTGGAGGCGGCCTCTCCCATGGGTTGGCATCGGTATGTCGGGAGGCAGGGAGAAGTCATCGGTATTGAACGCTTCGGCGCTTCGGCCCCCGGCAAGGTCGTTATGGAGAAGCTTGGGTTTACATCGGAGAATATTGTGACCCGGGCCAGGAAACTCCTGCGCAGGGGATAATTAAATAAGGATCATCTCCAAAAGAGTGGGTGAAAACATAAGGGTTCAAGGGGTCAAGGATTCCAGGGGTCAAGTGAAGTGCTCAAACACTACAAGGAGTTAAAGGAATGGCCCCAGTCTTATCAATTATGCTTGGAGATTTACAAAATAACAAAAAGACTTAAGAGTGATATCGAGGAGGTTGAGCGGATGCTCAAGGCACTGATCAAATCACTGGAAA